>NZ_DASVYD010000023.1:0-30982 GCF_036392335.1 Vitreimonas sp. | reverse complement strand
TGATGACCCGCTGCTGGCCGGCTGGGCGTTCGTGAGCCAGCTTTACGTTCGGCGCGCCGCGCGCACGGTTATACCAGGCAGCGCGCTGACGGCTCGCCGCGCGCTTCGAGCTGGCCGCCGAAGGAGGACGAAAGAGTGAAGCGTTGTCCTGTGATGAGCGTGGGCGACGTTTCCCGACATCGCCTTCGAACAGGTCTTCGTTGTCTCTCGACGACATTGCCGACGCTCCAATTTGAGCGCATCAGCCGCTTAATCTTGGCGCAGGCCGCGACGGCCTGTGGTTGCCGCAACTTGCCGCAACGCGGGTCGCGACGAGGTGGGAAAAAAGATGTGCAGACAAGCCGCTGTGCGTTTCAGCACTGCGGCGCATTCTATCTTGCCCTCAACACCTTCGCCTCTTCCGCAATGATTCCGCCTATTCCTCGTCGTTCGAGGTGAGCATCAACGCGTAATGGGCTCACACCGCCAGGCGCGCTCATTGCGTTGCTTCCAGCTCCTGCAGCACCAGGTCGTAAAGCTGCTGCGGTCCGAAATTGGTGAGCGGTCGCTCGTTTACAAAGAAGGTAGGCGTGCCGCGCACATTGAGCGCCTGGGCGTCGGCGACATCCTGACGGAGCGCGCTGTTGATGTGACGGGCGTTCATCGCACCGCGTGCGATGTCGACATTAAGACCTGCCGCTCCGGCCGCGCTCCATGCCAGCGAAAGGTCCGCGCCATTGTGGTTGGCCCATTGCGGCTGTTGCTGGAAGAGCGAGGTCAGCACCGGTTCGAAGACGTTCTGCATCCGCGCGGCTTCGAGGATACGCGCCGCTTCCTCCGAGCCCTCATGCAGCGGCGTGTAGCGCAGCACCAGGCGCACATCATTGGGATGGCGGCGCATGATCTCGTGGACAATAGGATAGAACGCCCGGCAGGCTTCGCAGGCGGGGTCGAAGAACTCGACGATCGTCACGCGTGCGTTGGCCGGGCCGATCACCGGCGAATGTTGGCGCACGTAGGCATTCCAGCGGGGCGCCGGTGCCTCTTCCGCTTCGGGGGCGGGAGAGGGCGCTGCCGTCTCCGCGGGCGGTTCCGCCGCACTCCGCGCTTCGAGCGGCGCAACTGGGGCGGTGATGGGCGGTTCGCTCGATTGTTGTGGGGCATCGTTGGAGCGGTTGAGGTAAAAGAAGCTCGCACCCGCAAAGAGGGCGACCGCGATCACGGCAATGACGATGACGATCGTGCGCTGGCTCATGGGGTTTTCCTCCGCGCGAGAAAGAGAAGGACGCCGATCGCCGCGAACGCTGCGACCGATAGGAACGGAATTGGCAGCCAGCCGAAGAGGCTCATGCCGGCGCTCGAGCAAGACGGGCCGACGCCGCACTGAACGATGGGTTCGGGAATGATTCCGACGTAGTGAACGCTGTGATAGACGGCAAAGCCAAAGCCGACCGCGACGAGCGGATAGGCATAGTGCCAAACGCCCGCATCTTGCTTGAGGCACGCCGCCAGCAGAATGAGCACCAGCGGAAACATGAAGATGCGCTGGTACCAACAGAGATTGCACGGCGCCTGTCCCATGACCTCGCCGATGAAAAGGGCGCCCAGTGTCGCTGCAAGTGAAACCACCCACGCCGCAACGAGGAGCAACGACCTGGGGTTCGCGGGGGCCGCATCGGTGGATTGCTCGCCTTGGCTCATTCCGGATCGTCCTCTGCGAGATGCGACAAGATCAGCTCCGTGCTCCTAAGCAGTGGGCTGATCGCTTGGGGCCGCCAAATCACGCTTGCGCGCCAGCACCATCAAGGTCCAGCCGAGCCCGGCCTTGGCGAGCGCGCGTTCGAGAGAGCGTCCCACGACGGCGCGTATGAGGCGCTTCATCTTGCGCCCCGCAACCAGCCGCAGCGGGCCTTTGCTCGCTACCGGCGTGATGGTTTCGAGTCGTTCTACCGCGAAGAAGGGATCGAGCAGGGTTTCGAGTTCGCTTCTGTCGAACCAACGGCGCAATTGTCCGGGCTGTGGCGCGGCCACGTCGTTGAAGCGCTCAAGCACGGGCCGGTTTTGCGTGGCGAGCATCAAGAAGCCGCCTGGGCGCAGTATCGTGTGCAGCTTCTCCACAAAAGCGCGGTGATCGGCGACGTGCGACAAGACCTCAAGCGTGACGACGACGTCGAACGAGGCCGGCTCAATGTCGAGGGCCATGAAATCGCCGGCGATGAAGCGCACGTCGGGGACACGCTCGCTTGCGCGTCCGAGCACGTGCGGAGATAGGTCGGTAGCGGTCACGCGGCCGAACGGCTTAAGAGCAGGGCAGAGCCATCCCGCGCCGCACCCGACTTCGATGAGATCGAGATCGGTGCGATCCAACGCCGCGAGCCAGCCTAGAACCATATCACGCTGATCGAGCGAGACGTCGCTCAGGCGTTGCTCGCGATTGGACGCGTTCCATGCATCCCAGTAATCGCGTTGCAGCTCAATCGACAGGTTCACGTCTTTGACCTCTCAGTCATGGCGCGCGCCGGGCGCGACGCTGACGCGCACGCGCGCGATCTCGGCGTTGTCGTCGCGCGCGAGTTCGATATGGACCGGGCTTGAGGCGCGGTCGCGCACCGACAACGGATCATTCCAACCGCCTTCGGTGACGCCAAGGCTCGCGCCGTTCGCGTCGAACGTCTCGACATGAAGGTGGGCGTTGATCAGCCCCGCCTGGCCTGGTTCGCGGCGCGCCCAGCCATGAACGTAGCTGCCGCCGTCGGTGCGGCGCTCCAGATCAAAGCCGCGCAATCGCACTTTGTGACCATTGATGGTCTCGACGGCGACGTCGGGCGTTGCTTCCTGCGCCACGGCAGAACCTGCAATGAAGAAGGCGACGAGCAAGATCGGGATTGATTTCATGTCGTGCTCCAGAGGTGAGGCGGCCAACGGCGCCGGACGTGATGAGGTCACGTCGGCGGCCGCCAGCGCGGTCTCGCTATTGAACGGTGAAGTGCAGCGTGCCCTCCATGGCGTGACCGTCGCCCGTTCCGCTCCAATGCACCTCATAGGCGCCCGAAGAGAGCGCCGGCAGCGGGATGGAATAGGTCGTGACAGCGCTTGCGGACGCCGTGAATGCAACGGGAATGGCGGTATGGCCGGGGCCGTGCAGTTGCACTTCGCTCAGCACAACGGCGTGCTCAAAAGTCAGAGACAGCGCTGGCGGCGCGGCGGCGAGCACGGCATCGTCGGCCGGCACGGATACAACTTCAGCGGAATCGCCATGCGTTTCTTGCGCCAGCGCCGGCGTGGCGCAAAACGCCAATGCCGCTGCGAGAATAAGGTGCTTCATTTTGTGTCCTCCTTGGTTGACCCAGCCGTGGTGTTGAAGAATTCGCTATCGAGCGACTCATGCGTCGATCTCCGCGTGCGCGCCTGCAGCTTCCGGGAGCAGAGCGGCGGGATCGGCGAGCGCGCCGTTCTCTCGCATCTCGACATGCACATGATTGGTGATGCCGCGCGGATAGCGGGCGCTTAAATCCTGAGCGCGGCCGATCGGAGCGCCGGCTTCTACTGTGGCGCCGAGGTCGACGATGGGGCCAACGTAAAGCACGCGTACATCGCGCCCGGTTTGCGCGTCGGCAAGCTCGACATAGCGATACCGTTCGTCGCCCCGATAGGCGAATCCGATGCGCTCGACCACGCCGGCGATGGGCGCGCGCACGATCTCACCGGGCTCGGCGATGTAATCTGCGCCGCGATGGCGCCGCGTGCCCGCGGCGCGCGAGGCGCCGAAGAAGCCTGCGCCATAGGCGTCCTCGCCGCGCAGATCATGACCGGTTGGATTGGCCAAGGCGGCGTGCGTGGGCGCCGCCTTGCCGGATGATGTGGCTTTCGGCTCGTGTTCGGGCGCCGGCGCATTGAGCGACACGTCGCCAGCGAACGCGGCGCCGACGCAGCTCGCCAACGCGAACGCAGTGAACAAAGTTGCGGCCGCGCCCCGGGGGGCGGGGAAAGTGACGCGGCCGCGCCGCCGGTCATGAGAGGATGCGCTCATGTGGCGGACTCCCGATATGCGAGCAGCCGGAGCGCATTCGCCACCACGATCAGTGTCGAGCCTTCGTGGAAGATGATCGCCGCGCCGATCTGCAGGCCGAAAATAGTCGAAGGGATGAGGGCGGCGACGACGCCGAGACTTACCCAAAGATTCTGTTGAATGATGCGCGTGGTTTGACGGCTCAAGCCGACTGCAAACGGCAAGTGGCTAAGGTCGTCGGCCATCAAAGCGACGTCAGCGGTTTCAAGCGCGACGTCAGAACCGGCCGCGCCCATGGCGACGCCGACGTTGGCGTTCGCGAGCGCGGGCGCATCGTTGACGCCGTCACCGATCATGGCGACGCCGCCGGCTTCGGCCCGGAGCGTATTGATGGCCGCGACCTTTTCGTCTGGCATCAGCGCGCCGAACGCTTGATCGAGACCGATGCTGCCGGCGACCGCGTCGGCCACACGCTGATTGTCGCCGCTCAGCATGACGACGCGTCTTATGCCGAGTTGGCGTAGACGCTGGACCGTCTCCTTCGCCGACTGGCGTTCGGTGTCCATGACGCCGAGAACGCCCAGATAGTTTGCGCCGCGGCGCACCACCATGACGGTGCGTCCTGACGATTCGAGATTGGTGACGACGAGCCGAAGCTCGTTCGGCATCGGTGCGGATCCAGATTCAAACAGGCCTGGCTTGCCGATCTGGACGATCGCGCCCTCGATGCGCCCCTGAATGCCTTTGCCAGTGATGCTCTCAACGGCTTCCGCAGATGGGATCGGCTGATCGCCGAGCCGTTCGGCACCGTCGCGGACGATCGCCCCCGCCAGCGGGTGATCGCTGCTGCGCTCGATCGCGACCGCTACACTCAGCAATTCCTGTTCGGTGACACCGAAGAGCGGCTTGACGTCGGTCAAATAGGGCTTGCCCTCGGTCAGAGTGCCGGTCTTGTCGAAGGCGATGGCGCTGACGCGTCCAAGCGCTTCGAGCGCTGCGCCGCCTTTGACCAGCACGCCGCCGCGCGCGGCTCGCGCAACTCCGCTCAAAACGGCGCTTGGCACCGAGATGGCGAGCGCGCAGGGGCTTGCCGCCACCAAGACCGCCATCGCGCGATAGAAACTGTCGGCGAAGGGCTCATCGACGAGAACCCAGGCAAACATGAGCGCGCCGACCAAAGCGAGCACGCAGGGGACGAAGATACGCTCGAATTTGTCGGTGAAGTTCTGCGTCGGCGAACGCTGCGCCTCCGCTTCAGCGACGAGACGCACAATGCGCGCCAGCATGCTTTCGCTGGCGAGGCGGGCGACGCGGACATCGAGCGCGCCGGCGCCATTGATTGCGCCGGCGAAGACGCGATGCCGCTCCGGCGCTTTCGAGAAATCGGGATAGGCGTCGGCGCCGGCGGCGGCTTCTTTCTCCACCGGCACGCTCTCGCCAGTGATCGGCGCTTGATTGACCGCGCTCGCGCCTGCGACAACCACGCCATCGGCGGGGAGCCGCTCGTTCGGCCAGACCATGATGATGTCGCCGACCTTCAAATCGGAGACCGCGACCTCTTCGACTTTGTCGCCGCGCCGCAATTGCGCGCGCTCTGGCGCCAAGTGCCCGAGCGCCTCGATGGCGCGCTTGGCGCGGCCCATCGCCCAATTCTCAAGTGCGTGGCCAAGGCTGAAGAGAAAGAGCAGCAGTGTGCCTTCGGCCCAAGCGCCCAATGCGGCGGCGCCGATGGCGGCCACGATCATGAGGCTGTCTATGCGCAGGCGCCGGTGACGCGCATTCTCGACGGCTTCGAGCGTCGTGTAGTAGCCGCCGAGCGCGTAGGCGATGAGATAGAAAATGAGCGGAAGCGTTTCGATCCCGCCGCGTTCAGCGAGCCAGCCCGCAGCCAAAGCCGCGCCAGAGCCGAGCGCGAAATAGAGTTCTGTGCGATCGCCAAAAACGCCGCGGTGCTCATGGGCGTGGTCGCTGCTCTCGCGCGCTGGCGCCGTTGGGCTCTTCTTTCTGAATCCTTGCGCCAAGGTCTCGCCGAGTATGAGGTGCGGATCATAGTCGACGAGCACACGCCCAGGGGCGATCTTGCTGACCTCCAGCACGCCGTTGCAGCCGCGCAGGCGCTTCATTTCATGTTTGACGTCGCCGACATCGAGCGCGATGTGCTCGCGCTGGCGCACGACCTGTGAGGCCATTTGCGCCGCAAGAATGTGAATGCGTTTCTTCGGCTCCTTCGAAGCATCGTAGTGCACGCACAAGCGAAGTCCGGTTTCTGGCGCGCCCTCGACGTGGGCTTGGCTGACCGCCGCAAGCTTTTGCAGCCTGCGCGTCATCTCCACGCCGCACGCGCGGCATGCGCCGGCATCGGGCGAGTGAAGGAGCTGGGCAAGCTCAAGCTTGACCTTGGCGGCCTTCATCGTGCCAGCGCCTTAAGGGGGTAGGCGGGACGCAGCATTTAGGGGTTCCCGCCCGTCGCTTCTTTGATGCGAAGCGCCGTGTTGACGGCGTTGATCGTCGCTGCAATACGCAGCGCCGCCTGCACCCGTTCGAGCGTAACACCGCGCTTGTGCAACTCGGCCTCGTGCACGTTGAGGCATGCCGCACAATTGCTCATAGCCGAGATGGCGAACGCCCAGAGCTCAAAGTCGATTTTGTCGACATCTGTCTGCGACAGCGCCGTCATGCTGAGATTGGCGGGCGCGCCGCGATAATCGTGATTGCTGAGTAGGTTCAGGCCGCCGTAATAGACCGTATTCATGGCCATAAGGGTCGCCGCGGTCTTAGCAGCGTGGCGTGCCTTCTCTGAAAGCGCTTGCGCGGTCGCGCTCTCCATGTGCCGGATCAAGGTGGAGTTGGTGGTTGCATAGGCGCACGCGAGCAGGCAGCCCCACTTTTGCTGGTCGTTCAGCAATGTCTCGGCGACGACGGCGTCGAGATTGCGCCGCTGATCCCACGCATAGTCCGGAAGAGCGTCGCGCAAGCTGTCGATGGACATGACCAATTCCTCCTATTCGGCTTGAGCGGGCGCTTGCCCGCCATAGACGGTGGGCATCTCGCCTTCGCGTGCGCGGTGGCCGCTTCTAAGCATCAACCGGCAGATCGCCGGCAGCACGAAGAGTGTCAGCAAAGTCGCGGTGATGAGACCGCCGATGACGACGGTGGCGAGCGGCTTCTGCACTTCTGCGCCTGTGCCATGTGCAATCGCCATCGGCACAAAGCCGATCGCAGGCACGATGCCGGTCATCAACACGGCGCGGAACTTCTCGATCATGCCTTCGCGGATCGCCTCGTCGACTGGCATGCCGAGATCGAGACGGCTGTTGATGCTGGTCATGACGACCAGACCGTTCAACACCGCAACACCGGCCAGACAGATGAAGCCGACCGCCGCCGAGATCGAGAACGGCATGCCCGTGAGGAAGAGCGTGTAGACACCACCCGCGAGCGCCAACGGCACGGCCGTGAACACGGCGCCTGCGGCGCGGAAGGTGCCGAGCGCCATGTAGAGAATGCCGAAGATGAGAACAAAGCACGCCGGCACGATCAGCGACATACGCTGCGACGCCGATTGCAGATTCTCGAACTGACCGCCCCAGACGAGGTACGCTCCGGTCGGCAAGGACACTTCGCTGACCCGGCGCTGCGCTTCGGTGACAAAGGAGCCGAGGTCGCGTCCGCGTACATTGGCCTGCACGACGACGCGGCGGCTGCCGTTCTCACGGCTGACCTGATTGAGGCCTTCGGAGAAGGTGAAGGTCGCAACCTCGCGCAAAGGAATGGATGCGCGCGGACCGTTTTCGGTTTCGGGCAGCATCACCGGGAGTGCGCCGACCGCGTCGAGATCGTCGCGCACCGCTTCGGGCAAACGCACGACGACGTCAAAGCGCCGGTCGCCTTCGAACACGAGACCGGCTTCGCGTCCGCCCATCGCCGTCGCCACTGTGTCGGTGACGTCCTGCAATGAGAGGCCATAGCGGGCGATGGCGTCGCGGTCGAAGCGAACATCGAGGGTCGGAAAACCGCCTGTCTGTTCGACCTTTACGTCGGCCGCGCCATCGATCGATTGCAGCACCGCAGCGATCCGCCCCGCAGCCTGGCTCATCTCGGTGAGATCTTCGCCGTAAAGCTTGATGGCGACATCGCCGCGCACGCCGGCGATCAGTTCGTTGAACCGCATTTGGATCGGCTGAGTGAATTCATAGGAATTGCCGATGAGCTGCGAGAGCCGCGCCTCCATGCGTGCGATCAGTTCGGGCTTCGGCTCATTCGGGTTCGGCCATTCCGAGCGCGGCTTCAGGATCACAAACGAGTCCGAGATGTTCACCGGCATCGGATCGGATGCGACTTCGGCCGTCCCCGTCTTCGAAAAGACAAACGCCACTTCGGGGAATTCGGAGATCAATTGCTCGACGCGGGCCTGCATCGCCGCGGATTGCTGCAGCGATGTCGATGGGATGCGCACCGCCTGAATGGCGATGTCCTGCTCATCGAGCTGCGGGATGAATTCGCGCCCGAGTGTGAAGAAGAGCGCCCCGGCAATGACGAAGACGGCGACGCCGCCGGCGATGACCGTCTTGGGTTTGCGCAGCGAGTAGTCGAGGCCCGGCTCATAGCGATTGCGCGCAATTTCGATCGCCTTGACTTCCTTCTCGGCCACCTTGCCGCGAATGAGCAGGGCCACCATCGCGGGCACGAAGGTCAGAGAGAGCACGAACGCCGCGGCCAGCGCCAGCATCAGCGTGATCGCCATTGGCGAGAACATTTTGCCTTCGACGCCAGAGAAAGTGAGCAGCGGCGCGAACACGAGGAAGATGATCATCTGACCGAAAATGGTCGGCTTGATCATCTCGCGGCCGGCTTCCAGCGTCTCGTGGAGACGCTCCGGTAGCGTCAGCAGCCTGCCTTCATGATGTTGGCGTTCGGACAATCGTCTGAGGCAGTTCTCGATGATGATGACCGACCCGTCGACGATGAGACCAAAGTCGAGCGCGCCCAAGCTCATGAGATTGCCGGAGACGCCGAAGACATTCATGCCGATCGAGGTCATCAGCATCGAGAGCGGAATAATGAGCGTCGCGATGATCGCGGCGCGGACATTGCCCAGCAGCAGGAAGAGCACCACCGCAACCAGAAGCGCGCCTTCGGCCAGGTTGCGCTCCACCGTGGCGATGGTGGCGTTCACAAGCTTCGAGCGGTCGTAGACTACTTCGGCGACGATGCCAGGCGGCAAAGTCTGCCTGATTTGTTCGAGCCGTTCGGCGGCGGCGGCCGCGACGGTGCGGCTGTTGCCGCCGGTGATCATGAGCACCGTGCCCACAACCACTTCACGTCCGCCTGAGGTGGCCGCGCCCGTGCGCAGATCGCCGCCCACGCTTACATTTGCGACATCGCGCACCGTGATCGGGACGCCGTCACGCGTGGCGACTACGGCTTCGGAAATTTCTTCAAGCGTGCGGATGCGCGCGTCGGCGCGCACCAGAAACGATTCACCACCCTGCTGGATGAAATTCGCGCCAACAGAAAGGTTGGCGCGCTCGAGCGCGTCGGCGAGTTCGGAAAAGGAAATGCCATAGGCCGAAAGCGCGCCTGCGTCCGGTTCGACAACGTATTGCTTTTCGTAGCCGCCGATGGAGTCAATGCCTGCGACGCTCGGCACCGAACGCATTTGCGGCCGGATCATCCAATCCTGGATCGTGCGCAAATAGCCTGCCTGCGCCACCGGATCGGTGAGGCGCTCGCCTTCCACGGTGAGGTAGGCGCCGTCGGGCTGCCAGCCGGGCTGTCCTGCTTCAACGCGCGCGCCCTCGGTGTTGGGATCGGCGTAGTGGACCGTCCACATCAAAACTTCGCCGAGGCCGGTTGAAATCGGCCCCATTTGCGGCTCGACACCGTCTGGCAAGCTCTCGCGTGCTTGGGTCAGCCGTTCGGCAACTTGTTGGCGCGCGAAATAGATATCGACGTTGTCTGCGAAAACGACGGTGACTTGGCTAAAGCCGTTGCGGGAGATCGATCGCGTGCTTTGCAGTCCAACGATCCCCGACATCGCTGTTTCGACCGGGTAGGTGACCAGGCGTTCGACATCCAGCGGACCAAAGGACGGCGCCACCGTGTTGATCTGGACTTGCCGATTGGTGATGTCTGGCACCGCGTCGATCGGCAGACGCATGATGTTGTAGACGCCGATGCCGGCGACGATGAGGACGATCGCCATGACAGCCCAGCGGGCTTTGACGGCGAGTTCGATGAGGCGACTGATCATGAAGGCGAAATCCGGTCAGGAAAAATGAGGAGGGCTCAGTGGTCGTGCGAGGCCGAGCCCTTGCCGATTTCGGCTTTCACGAGGAATGCGTTTTCCGAGACGTAGGCTTCGCCCGCCGCGAGCCCCGACAGGATCTCCACTTGCGTCGCGCCGGTTCGCCCGAGTGTCACCGGGCGCGCCTCGTAGGTGTCGTCGGAGACCCGCACGAAAACGACGCTTCTGCCTTCCAGCGTCTGCACCGCATCGCGCGGCACAGCGACGGCCGCTTGTTGAGCCGCGGTCACCACGGTGCCGCGCACGGCCATGCCGGGTCGGAGCGCCGAGCCCTGTGAGACCGAAAGGGGTGCGCGTGCGATCAAAGTCTGGCTGTGTGCGTCTGCGGTCGGCAGCACGCTTGCGATCTGCGCTTCAACCCGCGTCGTGCCATCGAGACCGGTGATAAAGACGCGCTGCCCCGAACTGATGCGGCCAATGTCGCGCGTGGCGACATTGAGTTCTGCCTGCAAGCGCGAAAGGTCGCCGACCACGAAAAGTGGCTGGTCGCTGGTCACGTCGCCGATATTAGTCTGACGATCGAGCACGACGCCTGCGATCGGGGTGACGATGGCGTAGGTTTGAAGGCTTTCAGCGCTTTCGACGCGCGCCAGTGTCTCGTTACGGCGCACGCTGTCGCCGACGTTGCGCAGAACCGCGCGCACGGGGCCTGAGTAGGGCGCGTGAACTTCGGCGCGCGCCGATGGTTGCAGCATGATGCGCCCGGTGAGATTGAGCGTTTCCTCGATCGCTCCGGGTCCGGCGGTCGCAACGACGATCCCCGATTCTCGCGCGGACTCGACGGGGATTGTGACGCGCTCGCCGCCGGCTTCCTCTTCGGCGTGACCGGCTTCGCCTTCGGCGTGCTCGTCTTCGCCTTCAGCGTGACCTGCTTCGGCGGCTGGCTGTTCGGACTCAGCTTCTCCAGCGCCGCAGCCGGAAAGGCCGAGCGCAAAAACCAATGCGATTGGCGCGAGGGCGGCATGCTTCATTCTGAAGGTGTTCATTGATGTTGCTCCTCGAAGGGCAACGCTTCCCCGAAGCGCGCCGTGAGGCGGTCCAGCGCCGCCTCGTTGTTGTGGAAAGATCGCAAGGCCTCGACGCGGGCTTGGCGCGCGTCTGAGAGCGCACGCTGGGCGTCGAGAACGTCGAGATAGGAAAAGGCGCCGCGATTGTAGCCGTCTTGAGCCAGTGAGAGAGCACGTTCAGCCTGTGGGATGACATCCTCTTCTGTGGACTGAACCGCTGCCGCGTCAGTGGCGATTGCGCGTTCGAGTGCTGCATACTCGCGCGACAGCGCGCGCCGTCCCGCTTCCAGCTCAAGCTCGGCGCGGCGCTGCTCGGCGCGGGCGCGCGCGACCGAGCCTTGATTGCGATCGAAGACGCCCAGCGGGATCGAAACGCCTGCGACCAGCGCGCCTTCGCCGTCGCGATCCTCAAACCGTCGATAGCCGAGGCTGAGTGTCGGATTCTGCCAGGATAACGATCGTTCAACGCTGAGTGCCGCTCCGGAACGGTCGCGTTCGGCGGCGAGGCGGGCGATGTCGGGGCTCGCATCACCTAGTGCATTGTGTTCGTGATCGCGCGCGTGCGGCAGCGCGAAATCCGCCGCGATTAGGTTGAAGCCGTCGTCGCCGCCGAAATAAGACGCAAGACGTGCTCGCGCCGTCGCGGCCTCCGCTTGTGCGCGCGTCAGTGCGATGCGTGCTTCAGAAAGACCCGCTTCAGCGCGAGCGCCGGCCATAAGCGGATCGCGTGCGGCGGCGACGCGGCGCGCGACCGAGACGTTGAGTGCCTGCGCCGTGGCCAGACGTTCTTCGGCGATGGTTACGAGTTCTTGCGCCGCCAGCGCGTCATAGTAGGCGGTCTGAACATCGCGCGCGAGGTCGAGACCGCGCAAGATCCGGTCAAGTTCGGCGCCGTGAAGCTCGCGGTCGGCAAGGCGGACGCGCGCACTGCGCCGGCCGCCAAGTTCAACCTCTTGCGACAATGAGAAAGTGGTCTCAGCACCGCTGAAGCCGCGGAGATCGCCGCGGCCATTGAAATTCTCAACCTCTGCGTCGAGAGTCGGGTTTGGGCGCACGCGCGCTTGCCGCACCCCGCCTTGCGCCGCTTCGACGCCAGCGCCCGCAGCACTCACGCCGGGATCGGACTGAAGCGCGCGTTCGATCGCGCTCTCCATCGTGAGCGGCGCACTCTCCTGTGCGAGCGCCACCGGCGCGATCATGGGCGCGGCGATGGCGCTGATGGAGACAGTTGCGACATGGCGCAGAATGCGCGCCGAGCGCCGCTTTGAACGGTGTGAATCGAGCATGAAAAGTCCGCGATGCGTGAATATTCACGCGCCGCAGACAGCCTGCGGCGCGTTTAGACGATCGCGGTGGCTTTTGGGGGTCGCTCTAGGCCGTTAGGCGCATTGACGGGCGCGCCGTGTGTGTTGCGTGGCGCGACGACGCGCAACATGACTTGCTCCGTCACCACGCCGCCGGAGAGAGCGGGCGTCATGCCGTTGCAATGGGCCGCACAGCAATGGTGTTGGGGCTGCGCCGGGTTCGCTGGCGTTTGTTCGCTGCCGCCTGCGGTTTCGACCGACGCGTCCTCTGCGTCAGCGAGCAGATAGACTATGCCTGCCTGCGCGTTGTCGGCGGCGGCGTGGGCCGGTGTCGCTTCTTCGAGCATGATGAAGCCAAGGAGGGCGATGCAAAGCATCGCCACCCAGCGCCTCCAGTTCATGTCGCTCGAAGCTTGCACCCGCCTCATCCCACTATCGCCGCAGCAGATTCGCGGCGCGCCTGGCTATATACGGCCCACGAACCGCTGACGAACAGTAAACACATGATGGCGCCCACAGCAAAGTCAGGCCAGGGCGATCGTGTCGCAGCTGTAGCTGCGGCAGCGAATATGACCAAAATGTTGCCGAAGGCGTCGTTGCGCGAGCAGAGCCAAACCGAACGGAGATTGGCGTCGCCGTTGCGCATCGGAAGCAACATTATAACAGCGCCCAGATTCACCGCCAAGGCGAGCGCGCCGATGAACCCCATCGGTGCGGCCTCTGGCGGGGCAGGCGACAAGAGCTTCGCGACCGCCATCGTAAGAATGAAAGCGCCCATCGCCAGCATCGCTGCGCTCTTCACAAGCGCCGCGCGCGTTCGCACCTGCGCCGAACGCCCGATAGCCCAAAGTGTTACGCCATAGGTTGCGGCATCTGCCGCGAAATCGAGTGCGTCCGCTTGCAGCGCCAACGATCCGATAGCATGACCGCCAATCGTTTCGACGCCGAACATGGCCGCATTGGCGATGAGCACGACCCAGAGGATGCGACGCGCGCGCGCGTCCACCGGTGCGGGGCCGACTTTTCCGCAGCAATCGCCGCAATTGTCGCTCATGACCGCGTTCCTTGATCGTTGGGACGCACGGCGCGGTAGAGTGAGATCGACCCGGTCGGCGTTGCAATCACGGCTGTCTCCACAACATTCGCAAAACCTGCCTCAGTCATGAGCTGGGTCAAAACACCTTGCGCGTTCGGCGTCGTGTTCTCTTTGCCGTCCAGCATCTGCACTTGCGCGAAGAGGGCGCGCATGAGCGCGGTTCGCTGCAAGCCGTAATCGGCAATGTGCGCTTCGCCGTGGGTTTGAAGCATAGTGCGCATGGCCCCCAACGCAGCGCGTTTCTCATCCATCGGCACTTGGTGGAACACAAGGCTCGACACCACTTTGGTGACGCCGCGATTGGCGAAGCGGGCGACGTCGCGTGCGAAGCCTTGCTCAAACTCGATCGCCAAACCCGCGCGTTGCGCGCGCAGGCGCGCGCGAGAGAGAACCTCCGGGTCGGGGTCCAATCCGATCACGGTCGCAGCCGGCGTAGCGCGCTTGATCATAAGCGCCAGCGTGCCGGTGCCGCAGCCAACATCGACGATGACGTCGCGCGCGTGCGGCGAGATCTGCTGAAGCAAGCGCTCACGCCAACGCTGCTCGCGCGTCATGAGGGCGATTGCGCTATCGTAGAGCGGCGTCAGCGCAGCGTGTCCCAGCGCGGGCGTGAATGATCTCTCGCCGGTCATCTTTCAGTCTGCTCACCAGCTTGGTCGCGCCGGGCGCTGCGCCAGATATCGATGCTGCCCTTGATGGCGATCAGCGCAACGAGGGCGCCGACAAGGAGATCGGGCCAGCGCTGATCCAGCCACAGCACCAGCGCGCCGGCGACAAGCACGCCGCCATTCGACGCGAAGTCGTTCAAGCTGAACGTCTCCGCCGCTTCTAGGTTGACGTCATCGGATTTGAGCCGTCGCAACAAGAAGAAGCACACCAGGTTCACCACCGCTGCGATCGCGGCCATCGCCATCATGGTGAGGCCGATCGGCTCCGAACCGGTGATGAAACGCCGCAGCGCGTCTGCGGCGACCCCGAGACCGAAGATCAGCAACAGCGCTGCCGACCAGTGCGCTGCCCTCTGCTTCCAGATCGGCGCGCGGCCGATGGCGAACAGGCTGATGCCATAGACGACCGCGTCCGATGCATTGTCGAGCGCGTTGGCGGTGAGGGCGCTCGAATCCGCCGAGACGCCCGCGACCGCGAGGCCCGCGGCGAGCGCCAAATTGAGGGCGAGCACGATCCAAAGAGTCGAACGCTGAGCTGAGGCCGTGTTGGTCATGACGTGCTCACGCGCCGGCGGCCGAACCAGCGGCCCACGTCAGCCGCGTAGCGCTCGTAGTCGTCGCCGTGTTTTTCGCGCAGCGCTTCTTCCTCGATCCGCACTTGCACGAGCGCGAGCGTCCATGTGCCTGCGAGGACAGCCGCGGTCACGATGTGCGGGGACCAAAGGAAGAGGGCGAGGATCGCGCCGATCATGCCGACAAAGATGGGATTGCGCGACCACGCGAAGAGGCCATGAGCGACGAGCGGACCTGGACCTTCAGTTGGCACGCCGATCCGCCACGACGCGCCCATCTGCACCTGCGCCGTCGCTATGACGAGAAAAGAGCCGACGAAGACGAGGGCTGACATCCATTTGAGCGCTGCAACGTCCGCCCAAGCCGGACGGCCAAGCGCCAGCTCCCAGCCGGGCGCAAGCCACGCAGCCACCGCCGCGGCGAGCGCCAGTCCAGTCGCCAGTTTCCAGTTGCGCTCAGCCACGTTTTGGATCGCGGCATGGCGGCCGAAACTGAAGGCCTTAACCCCGTGCTTTCGTTCGACGCTGAAAAGACGCAGCGCCGAGACGGCGATAATGGCGAGCAGGAAGGCCAGAGGGAGCCAGGCAGGGGGCATCGGGAAACTCTCGAAATCCAACGCCACATCCTCTACATTCTCTAGCCACTAGAGGATCAAGGGCAAAAATGCTGAATATCGGCGCGGTCTCGAAACGAACCGGGGTCAAGATCCCGACGATCAGGTTTTATGAGGCGGAGGGGCTCATCGAGCCGCCGCCGCGGACCACCAGCGGCCGGCGGCTCTATTCCGACCCGGAGGTGCGGCGGCTCTCCTTCATTAGGCACGCCCGCGCGCTCGGCTTCGAATTGAGCGACATCCGCTCATTGCTTGATCTATCCGACCATCCCGAACGGCCGTGCGGCGAAGCCGATCGCATCGCTCGGCGCCATCTTGAGGACGTCGATGCACGCATTGCGCAGTTGCGCGCGCTAAAGCGCGAACTCACCCGTATCGCCACGCCCTGCGAAGGTGTCTCCGCTGGGCAGTGCAGGGTGATCGAAACGCTGGCCGATCATGGCGCATGCGGTAGCGATCACGCACGCCCGTCTGGCCGCCGCCGAATTGTCAGCGAGGCGTGACGCTGTGTTTGGGTGCGCTTTTTCACCGGGCCTTGGTTAATCTGCTGCAACCAGGTGCGCGGCGTTGACGAATTAAAGAGCGCTGACCAGTATTATGGAATTCATGCGCCGGCCTTGGCTCACCTTCCTGACGGCTTTCGCCCTCGCGGCGAGCGGCATTTCAGCTGCTGCCGCCGCTGAAGCTTGTCCGATGCTGCAGGCGCCAGCTGTTCAGGCACAGCATGATTGCTGCCCTGACCAGGGCGGCGACAAGAATCAACCCTCGCAGCAGCAACACGACATGGACGGCTGCACGATGGGCATGGCGTGCCGCACGGCGCCCGCCGTTGCACCCACGCTCGCGCCAATCACCCTCGGCAACGCAACTATCCTCATGGCGCAGCCGATGCTGAGCGAGCCCGCGAAGCTGAGTGGACCGCTCCAGCAGCTTTTCCGACCACCACGAACCATCTGACACCGGAATTGGGCGCACGCCGCGCATAGCGCGCGCATGCGTTCGGGCTTGTCCCATTTTCTCTGGAGTCAGACATGCGCCTCGCATGGATATTTGCCTGCGCCGCCGTTTTGGCGTCGGCTGCATACGCACAAGATTTGAGTTTTTCCGATGCGCTAGAGCGCGCCGCGAGCGACGGGCCGACCATCGTCGCCCGGCGTGCGGCGGTTGACGCCGCCACGCATTCGATCGCGCCTGCAGGCGCTCTGCCCGATCCGGAATTGGTCCTGGCCATCGAGAATGTGCCGGCGACCGGTCCTGACCGCTACCGGCTCGACCGTGACGAGATGACGATGCAGCGCGTCGGCGTCATGCAGGAGATGCCGAGCTTTGCTGAACTCGGCGCCCGGCGCGCCATGGCGCGCGCTGAAGCAGAGCGCGCAGGCGCGGGCCTCGAATTGGGACGCCTCGAAGCGCGGCTGGGCGCCGCGCAAGCTTGGATCGGTCTCTACTATGCGGAGCATCGCGTGGCGTTGCTGGAGCGCCTTCAGCGTGAGACGCAGGCGTCAGCCGAAGCTGCGCGCGCGCGCCTGGCTTCCGGCGCTGGCAGCGTAGATGACGCGATCGCCGCCGAGATCGAAGCGGCGCGCTTTGGCGATCGCAACGCCGAGGCGGCTGCTTCAGTTGCGGCGATGCGCGCGGAACTGCGCCGCTGGATTGGCGCGGCGGCCGATGAGCCGCTTGCCGACGAGCCGCCGGCGTTCGTGATCGATGCCGAAATGCTGCGCCATCACTTGCGGCGCCACCCGGAACTTGCCGCTTACGAAGCCGAAACCGCCGTTGCACAGGCCGGCCTTGGCTTGGCGCGCGCCGAGCGCTGGCCGGACTGGTCGTGGGAGCTTTCCTACGGGCGGCGCGACCCCCCGCTTGAGGACATGGCCTCAGTGGAAGTGCGTGTGGGCCTGCCGCTCTTTCAAGCGTGGCGGCAAGGGCCGCTGGTTGATGCGCGGCGCGCCGATGTAGCGCGCGTCGGCGCTGAGCGCGAAGCGAGCGTACGCGAACACGAAGCGATGCTGGAGGCAGGACTCGCGCAATACGCGGCGGTTTCGGCGAGCGTGGCGCGGGCGCGCGATGTCAGATTGCCGCTGTTGCGTCAGCGCGCCGAGGCGGCGTCTGGCGCGTTCGCCGCTGGAAATGCAAGCGCAAGTGCCCTGATCGCGGCGCGCCGAGACGCGCTTGAAGCGGAATTGGATTTGCTCTCGCTTGAGGAACGGCTCGCGCTCACGGGTGCGGCGCTCACGCTGCAATACGCGGAGACCGCGCCATGACCGACTTGCAGCCTCAGCGTTTGCGGCAGTTGGCGCCTCTTGTTGTTGGTGGCGTGCTCGCGCTCACTGTAGTGGGCGCTGGCGGCTATTGGCTCGGCGCCAACCGCAGCGCCGCGCCCGCGGCCGAGGCAGGGCGTGAAGTGCTCTACTGGTACGATCCGATGCGCCCGGAAGTGCATTTCGACGAGCCCGGCCAATCGCCGTTCATGGATATGGCTCTCGTACCGCGTTACGCCGATGAAGCAGGCGCTCAAGCTGGTGTGCGCATCGATCCGAGTGTTGCGCAGAACCTGGGCGTGCGGCTGGCAACCGTCGAGCGCTCCAATGTGGTGCGCTCTGTTGTCGCCGCGGGCGTCGTCTCCTTCAATGAACGCAGTCTGGCTGTCGTGCAGGCGCGGGCGGGCGGGTTCGTCGAGCGCGCCTATGGGCGCGCGGTTGGCGACGTGGTGCGTGCGGGCGCGCCCATTGTCGATGTGCGCGTGCCGGAATGGACGGCGGCGCAGGCAGAGTATCTGGCGCTGCGCGGCGCCGGCGGCGACTTGGCCAGCGCCGCTCGCCGGCGCCTTGCCATGCTTGGCATGCCAGAGTCTTTGATCGAGCGCGTCGAACGAGACGGCGCGCCCCGCCCCGTCGTCACGATCACCGCGCCGGTGACAGGCGCGATCACTGCGCTCGATATTCGCCAAGGCATGACAGTCATGCCCGGCGCGACGCTTGCGACCATCAATGGACTTTCGCCGGTGTGGCTGATTGCTTCACTGCCGCAAGCCGACGCGGGGCTTGCGCGCCCAGATGCGCGCGTCGTTGCGATATTGCCTGCCTATCCGGGCGAGACCTTCGCAGGCCGGATTGAAAGTGTTCTGCCTTCGGCGAACGCAGCTACGCGTTCCATCGAAGTGCGGATTGCGCTCGCCAATCCTGAAGGGAGGCTCCGTCCCGGCATGACGGCCGAGGCGCGCCTGGAAGAAAGAGGAGGAGAGTCCGCGCTGGTCATTCCCGCTGAAGCCGTGATCCGCACCGGCGCGCGTTCAATCGTCATCGCTCTACGGGAAGACGGAAGTTATGAGCCAGTCGAAGTCACGCTCGGCCGCGCAGAGGGCGACACGATCGCCATCACGTCAGGTTTGAGCGAGGGCCAGCGCGTCGTCGCTTCGGGTCAGTTCCTCATCGATTCTGAAGCAAATCTCTCGGGCGCAGTGGCGCGGCTCAATGCATCGCGCGGAGCGCCGGCAGCGAGTGCTGATGCGGTGCATGAATCCAATGGCCGCATTACCGCAATCAACGGCGATCAGGTTACCATCGCCCACCCGCCCATCGCGAGCCTGAACTGGCCTGCCATGACGATGCCGTTTCGGTTGGCGCGTCCGGAAATGGGGCGTGGTCTAGCGGTTGGTGACTCGGTTTCCTTCAGCTTTCGCGAAAACGAGGGTGCGCATGTCATCGAGGACATCCGCGAAACAAGGCGCGCGCCATGATCGGAGCTGTCATCCGTTGGTCGGTCGCCAATCGCCTGCTGGTGGTGTTGGCGGCGCTCGCGCTCGCCGTGGCCGGTGCGATCGCGGTTCGAACAACACCGGTCGATGCGCTGCCGGATCTCTCAGACGTGCAGGTCGTCATCCGCACAACCTATCCGGGCCAAGCGCCGCAGATCGTCGAAGATCAGGTCACCTATCCGCTGACGACGACAATGCTTTCGGTGCCCGGCGCGCGCAGCGTGCGCGGCTATTCGTTCTTCGGCGACAGCTTCGTCTATGTGATTTTCGAGGACGGCACTGACCTCTATTGGGCCCGCTCGCGTGTGCTCGAATATCTAAGCCAGGTGCAAACCCGTTTGCCGCCGACCGCGCGTGCCTCGCTGGGGCCCGACGCGACCGGCGTAGGTTGGGTCTATCAGTACGCGTTGATCGACCGCACCGGCCAGCACGATTTGAGCCAATTGCGTAGCTTGCAAGATTGGCTGCTGCGCTTCGAACTGAAAAGTGTCCCGGGCGTCGCCGAAGTCGCCTCGATCGGCGGGATGGTGCGCCAATACCAGATCGTCTTGGACCCCGAGCGCATGGCCGCTTATGGCGTCAGCCAACAGCGCATCGCCGAGGCCGTGCGCGCCGCCAACGGCGAAACTGGCGGCGCCGTGGTCGAGATGGGCGAGGCCGAGCACATGGTGCGCGCCTCGGGCTATCTGCGCACCCTCGAAGACTTCAACGCCATTCCAATCGGCGTGGGCGCAAGCGGTGTTCCGGTCCGGCTGAGCGATGTTGCGTGGGTGCAGCTCGGCCCGGAAATGCGCCGCGGCATCGCCGAGCTTAACGGGGAGGGCGAAGTCGCTGGTGGCGTGGTGGTCATCCGCGCCGGCGAGAACGCACGGCAAGTGATCGGCGCCGTGCGCGCCCGGCTCACCGAATTCGAACGCAGCCTCCCCCAGGGCGTCGAGGTCGTCACCACCTACGACCGTTCTTCGCTGATTGATCGCTCGATCGAGAACCTGACCAGCAAGCTGATCGAGGAATTCATAGTCGTCGCCTTGGTCTGCGCTCTCTTCTTGTTTCACATTCGCTCGGCGATGGTGGCGATCGTCACGCTGCCACTTGGCGTCGCCACAGCTTTCTTGGTGATGCGACTCCAAGGCGTGGACGCCAACATCATGTCGCTCTCAGGCATCGCTATCGCCGTCGGCGCCATGGTCGATGCGGCCATCGTTATGGTCGAAAACGCGCACAAGAAGCTCGAACGCTGGCGCGACGAGCACGACGGGGAGATGCCGCAAGGCGCCGATCACTGGCGCGTCATCACCGAAGCGGCTGTCGAAGTAGGGCCTGCGCTCTTCTTCAGCTTGCTCATCATCACGCTCTCGTTCCTGCCGGTGTTCACACTGCAAGCGCAGGAAGGGCGATTGTTCGCACCGCTCGCCTTCACCAAGACCTACGCGATGGCGGCTTCCGCCGCGCTCGCGGTGACGCTGACGCCCGTGCTGATGGGCTATTGGATCAGAGGGCGCATTCCGCACGAGAACGACAATCCGGTGAATCGTTTTCTGGCCAATCTCTATCGGCCGGCGATCGAATTCACGCTGATCAATCCGCGCCTCATTCTTCTGGTCGCTCTGCTGGCGTTCGCGACGACAGCCTGGCCGCTCTCACGTGTGGGCGGCGAATTCATGCCGATGATGGACGAAGGCGATCTTCTCTACATGCCGACGGCGCTACCGGGGCTTTCAGCAGCGGAAGCCTCTGAACTCTTGCAGCAGACCGATCGCCTCATTCACACCGTGCCCGAAGTCGAGAGCGTGTTCGGCAAAGCAGGTAGGGCCGAGACCGCGACCGATCCCGCTCCGCTCGAAATGTTCGAGACGACGATCCAATTGCGCCCGCGCTCTGAGTGGCGGCCAGGCATGACACCGGAGCGCTTGATCGAAGAACTCGACCGCGTGGTGCAAGTGCCGGGCTTGACCAACGTCTGGGTGCCGCCGATCCGCAATCGCATCGACATGCTGGCGACGGGTGTGAAAAGCCCAATCGGCGTGAAGGTGAGCGGCCCCGATCTCGCGTCGATTGACGCGGCGGCGCGTGTCATCGAAACGACGGCTCGCGAGGTGCGCGGCGTATCCTCCGCCGTCGCTGAACGCATCACCGGCGGGCGCTATGTCAATGTCGACATCGATCGGTTCGCGGCGTCGCGCTACGGGCTCAACGTCGAAGACGTGCAGACTGTCGTGTCGGGCGCCATTGGCGGCGAGAATATCGGCGAAGTGGTCGATGGCCGCGCGCGCTATCCGATCAATCTGCGCTACCCCCGCGAGGTACGCGACACGCTCGACCGGCTGATCGCGCTGCCGATCGTGACGAACGAAGGCTTGCGCCTGACGCTTGGCGAGGTGGCTCGGATCGAGATCGCCGACGGGCCTTCGATGATCCGCAGCGAGAACGGTCGTCTCTCGGCGTTCGTCTATGTCGACGTGCGCGGGCGTGATCTCGCCTCGGTCGTGGGCGACCTGCAGCGCGCGGTCGCGCGACAACAACTGCCTGCGGGCGTCAGCGTCGCCTATTCGGGGCAGTTCGAATATCTTGAACGTGCAACTGAGCGCCTCTTGATCGTGGGACCAGCGACGCTCGCCATCATATTCCTGCTGCTCTACGCCACCTTCCGACGCTTCGACGAAGCGGCGATCGTCATGGCGAGCTTGCCGTTCGCGCTCACGGGCGGCGTGTGGCTTGCCTATCTCCTGGGTTACGACTTTTCCGTCGCCGTTGCGGTGGGTTTCATCGCCCTCGCTGGACTCGCCGCTGAGTTCGGCGTCGTCATGCTGATCTATCTCAAGAACGCTCTGCAGGAGCGGATTGATCGCGGCGAGGAAATCACGCCCGCGATGATCGCCGAAGCGGTGCGTGAAGGCGCTCTCCTGCGCTTGAGGCCGAAAGCGATGACGGTCGCCGTCATCCTCGCGGGTCTCTTCCCGATTCTATGGACCGGCGGGGCGGGCGCGGAAGTCATGCGCCGCATCGCCGCGCCGTTGGTGGGCGGCATGCTGACGGCGCCGCTCCTCTCCCTGTTCGTCATTCCCGCGGCCTACCTTATGATCCGGCGCCGCGGCATCGAGCGTGCGACGCTCGCTTCAACACCAGACCGGGTCGCCACCCAGAGGGGAAGTTAGAAATGCTCAAAGCTCTTATCGTTCCGATCGTTCTCACCGCCGCTGCTTGCTCGCCGCCAGCGCAAGAACCCGCAAAGTCGGACATGGAAGGGATGAACATGGGTGAGCCTGCGGCCGCCGTTGCAGGTCCTATCAGCGGCACGGGCGTCGTGACACAAGTCGATGCCGCCGCGGGCACGATCACGTTCAGTCACGAAGCCATGCCCGCGATCAGCTGGCCCGCCATGACGATGCAGTTCACGGCGGAAGACCCAGCCATCCTTCAGGGCATTGCGGTGGGCGACCATGTCAATTTCGAACTCAAGAGCGCGACAGAGACCTCGATCGTCACGATGGTGCAGAAACAATAGCGGTCAGGCGCACGCCCCGCGCGCGAGGCAGCCTCGCGCGCGGGGGTGTGGTCAAATCCCTACGCCCAACGTCTCCAACGCCCAGGAGGCTTAGTCGAGGACGAGGTTGATCGCGTCGACTATGGGTTTGATCTGTGCGGGCTCGAGAGTTTTGGCCCATTCGGCGCACATGCTCTGCCACAAGTTTTCGCCAGAACATTGCAGTTGCGTCGCCGCCATGTTCACCCACTCATGATGGTCGCCCACCGTCATGGCCCTCGAAAGCGCGTCCGCGACGGCGGCGCTCTTCCTGCTAACGCGCAGAGCGACTTCAGCCCAATTCTTCCCGCGCAGTCCTTCGAAGACGACACGCTCGGGGGCATCGCCGCCCGGCAGGACGACGCAGCCGGCCGAAGGGCCATTGTCGCCGTCGAGGAAAACGACGGTCGGGCGTGTGAATCGGTTTTGGCTTGCCATGATGCCGAGCGCTTGGCCAACGGACGCCGCGCCATACGGAACGATCGAGCACCGAATGAAAAGCTCGCTCGCATGCTGGGCTAGGATTTCGCCGACCATGACCTTCGCGGCCAGGTCCTCGACATAGAGTTCGCACTCGGGATGCGGCTGGTCGTCCATCTGAGTCATGGCGAACATTGCGCTGACGCCCGGCACGGTCTTCTTCACGCCGTCGTCCTGCAATATGAACGTGCGTGCTTCGAGCGGCAGCTCTTCAAGAATGAAGGGCGAGTGCGTGGTCAGGATAATCTGGATATCCCGTTCGCGACAGATTTCAGCGAGTTCGCGGATCAGTCGCCGTTGCGTTCGTGGATGAAGCGACGATTCAATTTCGTCGATCAGAACCAAGCTGTATTTCTGAAAGTCGGCTTCCAGAAGTTCGGCGACCGTGATCTCGCCCGAGCCCTGGTGAAAGCCTGAGTAGACCGTGCCCTTCTGGCCGATGACGGGGATTTGGCGGCTCTCGTCGATGTTGGTGAGGGCCATTTTCGCCACGTCGTATTCGCGCCCCATGACGTGCGAAAAGCGGCTCAACCGCTCTTTCTCAAACGCGCGCGCCGAAGCCTCGGTATGGCGGCTCTTGGCGATCTTGAGATAGCCGACGCGCGCCGATACTGGCTGTATCCGGCTGAGATCGATGTAGGTGACGTGCCGCTTCGGGCGCTCCTGATTTCCGAGCCAGCGCGTGGTCGGCTTGCGGACGCTGCCTTCCTTGCGATTGGTCCCTTCGCGATAGCCAAACCCGATCCGCGCATCTCGAACCTGGTCCCAGGCCGTGTCGGGGAAGAACTCCGAGGCAAACCAGGGTTCGGCGCCATCTTCGCCGAGATACACGGCGGCGGCGGCTTGCAGGATCGTGCTCTTACCCGAGCCGTTTTCCCCGACGATTGCGGTGATCGGGTAGGAGAAGTCGATGCGCTGGCCGGTCCAGCCACGAATCCCGTTAACCTCAAGCCATTCGAGCCGCTTGGGCCATCCTTGGCCATTGTCCCAGCGTTTGGACAGAAGCCTGATTTGGCTACTGATTTTGGCCATTGATCGCTCCAGCCGCCCCGGTTAGCGGTGCTAACCTCGCTCTGGAGCTGCTCCAGAGGCATACAACAGGGCACTTAATTTTCCCACAGGAAAATTGTTAGGCCGTTTGCCTCGCTCTGACAGCCCAGCAGAGCGAGGCGATTCTTGCTCAAGGCGACGCTGAGGACGCCTCAGACGACACGGAGGCCAGCCATTTACCCTCCCGCTCGGGCCGCAGCGGCTGCTGCGCCCGGCGCACCAAAGAGATCGGCCTGAACGCCGTCGGCTGGGCCGTCGTCATTGGCAGGCGGCGCGCTGGGCGGCACGAACCGCGCCGCCACGTCCGACGCGATGGCGCGCGCGCCTGCATCGGTTGGGTGGGCATAACGCTCGGTTGAAACTGACTTCGCATGCCCGAGGGCGCGGCCCACTTGGAAGAGGGAAGCGCCGTTCTCGACCGCGAAGGTCGCAAAGCTATGGCGAAGGTCGTGCAGCCGCACGTCGGTAATGCCGGCGAGCGTGCGCACTTTTTCCCAGGCGCGATTGACGCCCACGAGCGGCTTATCGCCAACGCTTGACGGGAAGACGTGCTCACCGCGTCGCTTCACCTTTTGCAGGATGTCAAGCGCAGGCGCAGACAGTACGATGTAACGCGAGCGGTTGAGCGCGCCCATCTTCGTGCGCACCGGCGGCAGCACCAAACGGGCGCGGTCGAAATCGACCTCCGGCCAGCGTAGCGCCACGATCTCGGTGCGCCTGGCGCCAGTCAGCATGATCAGCCGGAAGATATCGGCGAAGTCCTTGGTAATGACCCAGGCCTTCTCCGCTTCGGCGATCATCGTCCAAAGCCGAACGGCTTCGTCTTCCGTGAGCGCCCGCTCTCGCTGCTCATCACGATACTTCTGGATTTTGCCGCAAGGGTTCTGATCGAGGATCTCGTGGCGGACGGCCCATGACATCATCGCCGATAGCGTGCGCATCGAGCGTGCCGCCGCCCCGGTCCCGCCGGTGACGATGGCGCGACCCTGTTTGCGCGTCTTCACATCGAGCGAAGTTTTTCCGGCCGCTACCTGCGCCTGCCATTGGGAAAGGTCTGAAAGCGTGAGTTCGCGCGCGATCCTCTTGCCGATCAGCGGTTCAATGTGGCGCGTAAAGTTGGTGCGATCGACCTTCCAGGAGCTTTCGCGCTTCAGCGGCTTGTCGATGCGGCCTTCGACGAAATAGCGCTCGAACAGCTCCCTGATCGTCCCGCTCTTGGCGCGGGTCTCAACCTTCACCGCCTGCGGGTCTTCGCCGTGGCTGGCCTGGTAGAGCGCTTCTTTCGCACGTGCGCGGGCAGTGTCTGGCGTCCAAGGCGAGCCGTGCTCGCCGATGGTCAGCCAGCGCTGCCGATTGCTGTAACGATATTTGAGGCAGTAGGTCTTGCGCCCGCTCTTGGCGATGCGGAGCATGAAGCCGCGTACGTCAGTGTCCCAAATGCGAAGCTCGCCTTCGCTTGGCGCCGAGGTGGCGTCGATCAAGCGGACCGTGATGCGCGCGCGAATTCCGTCCATGAGTCGTCCCACCGGATGACTCAAACTCAGTGCGCAGTGTTGAGTGTGCTACCAAGAGTTCGAGTCTGTTTTGCTACCATATTGCTACCACGAGAGCGGAATTCGCAGTAACGACGAGGCAAAAGCGTTTCTGCTACCACGAGCGAAAACGCGCAATAACGCAGTGACTCGACACGAGAATTTGGAATGAAGCGGAAAGTGCTAGAATGAAGCGGAATCAGTACTTGCGACGATTGCCAAGGTTGGGGTCGTGAGTTCGAATCTCATCGCCCGCTCCAAAACACCCATCAAAACAACAAGTTATTCTGATGTCGTGCCGTCGGCCTTGGTCGCCTGCTTACGATGTAGCCACCATGTAGCCACGCGTATCGGGGTGATTGGGGGGAGCGGAAACGGACGTCTTGCACGGACCGCACTGCTTTGCATGGCGGGTATTGGCTGCCATTGCGCTCAGTGGGGCATTCCGGGGGGGCTGGGTGAACCATGCAGCGTGGGGACTTAGACATATGAAGCTGGTTGTCGCTCGTTGCGCGCTACGTTGACGAACGTGCCCAGCTTTTGGTCCCATCGACGGGGGTGATTTGGTTCGATGCCGGAAGAGTACACACTGGAAAGCATCGGCTCGGTCTGTGGGTGCGATGCTGCGGGATATGCCGCTAACAAGCAGCGCGGCGGGCGCAATAGCGCGAAGGGGCGAGACTACGAGTTGATGTACGGTGCCGTGCGCATTGCTGAGCTTGCCGCGCAAGTGATTAGGGTCGGCGGTTCCGGAGAAGACATCGCCATAGGCGATCAAACTCGTGGTCCCTGATAAGGGAAGAGCCGCAGCATTAGAGTCGCAACGTCCGACCGACGTGGAAGCTACGGTACGACATATGTCGGACGGCGGTATCGACAGCTTGTTCGCAAACCATGGCGAGCTATTGGATTGGCTAGACGTCATTTCGGTACGCCCCGCGCGCCCTTCGACCCGAGAACAAACGTTCCAACGGCTGCTGGCAGCCTGGGCGACTAGCAAGGGTGTGGTGACTCTGCGGCAGTTGATTAACAGTGCTTCAACTGGTCCGGACGCTCTAATCGGACCCATTGGCGAATCAGTAGAGATTTCTCAAGAGTTGGCGGACGCTTTGCACGCTATTCCGGATTTTTCCTTCGAAGTGCGTCGCAACCACTTGGCGTTCGCATATCGTGGGATCACGGGCTACGCCGCTTATCATTGTCTGAGCGATGAGTTTGCAGAGATGGAAGCAGCAATAATCGCGCGACGTCCCTCGACCTTCGGTGAACTGCATCAGATTTTGCGGGGGCAAGTATGACAGACCCCAATCGCGTCCTTACCGATGTTGCAAAGAGCGGAGGAGCCGATGTCAGCAAGGCTCTAGATACTCTCGGCGACATTTCCGCGTCGCCAGATCAATACCGCAATGCGATGCGCACGCTTGGCGGCATAATGGCAGATGCCTTTGCGAGCATGGAGCCGGTGTCAGCACACACGGTATGCTTGGTCATGACCGTAGAAGACGCGGACTTCCTTGGGTCGGGCGTTATCGAGCGGCTTGAAAAAGCCGGTGCTGATCTGCGGATCACCTGCTTGTGGAACGAGCGGATCAATCAAAAGCCCTGGCTAGACATCGCTCCAATCGTGCAGGAGTACCGCGAGCCAGTGCCGCGCGATGTGGATTATCTGATCGTCCTAAAGTCGATAATCTCTGGAGCGTGTGTCGTGAAAACGAACCTTCAGCACATGCTAGAAGAAATCACGCCAAAAGAGATTCACGTGATGGCACCCGTAATGCTGAAGGGAGCTGAGGAGCGGTTGGGAAAAGAGTTTCCGCCCCACATCGCGCAGCACTTCCATTACTGGGCGCTAGCCGTCGATGCTCAAAAGGATGAGCATGGTAATGTCTTTCCAGGCATCGGTGGCGAGGTTTATACGCGACTTGGCTTGGGCGGCGCTCAACAAAAGAATGCCATCTTGCCCGACGTCGTCGCTCGCCGCATGGAACGAGGCGCAGTCACTTAGTGGCCCAACCGTCTGCTTCTTGCCAACCGGCAGAAGCAGCGCAGAAGATCGCGCAGGCTTTTAATGCATGATGCATCCTGATTGTTACGCCTCAGTCAGTTGAGGTTGGGAACGATGTGCCGGCTAGTTCTTGGGCCAGCCGATCTAGCGGCCAGTCTCTCGGCCGGCGAGCGCCAAGCAGCTTGTCGATCTTGAGATACAGCGCGCCTTGGATGCCCCCTTCGTTGATTTTCGAATTTCCGTCTCGTGCAGGCCGTCTGTCACGAAGTAGCGCTGCGTGGTGCCTTTCAGATCGTAGTAGCTCGTAGCCTCGATCACTGCGGTGATCCGCGCTAGGCGCTCTTCGGTTATTTCGCCGAACTCTGCGGGGCCTTGCGGGACGGCTTTGCCGTCTTGGTAGGAGCACACGATGACGGCGACGATGTCGCCGATCAGTGAGACAGTTCGGTTCTTGTAGATGCCGAGATAACGGCAGCCGCTGCGCGAGGGGCGGTTCAACAGAACATAGGGCAATAACGATACCCAACGACGCCTTTCGGCGAATAGGTGCCGTTGGCGAGCGGCGCTGGGCCGGGAACAAGCCTTTTGACGGGCCGCTACCCGAAAACAGAAACATATTCGTTTTCACCTTGCCTCCCGCGCGTTGCGGTGTCTAGGATTGCACGACGTCGGCGGCGCCTGTTTGCGTCCGAGGGAGGGCGATTCATGCAGAAAAATGTGGTGGCGATAGCGCTGATGGCGGCGGCTTTGGGGCTCGCAGGCTGTCAGCAACGCCAGACCAGTGCGGGACGCGATCTTTCCAACGCCAACACCGAATACCAACACCAGCTCATGGAAGCGTTGATCGATGCGCAGCCTGGCGCGGTGATCGAAATTCCTGAAGGCGTGTTCGTGGTGGATATGGGGCTGACGCTCAATGTCGATGGCGTCACCATTCGCGGGCAGGGCGCGGACCGCACCATCCTGAATTTCCGCAATCAAGCCGCGGGCGCGCAGGGGCTCTTGGTCACCGCCGACAATTTCACCATTGAAAATCTGGCGCTCGAAGACACCAAGGGCGACGCGCTCAAGATCAATGAAAGCGAAAACGTCGTGATCCGCGGCATTCGCACCGAATGGACGACAGGCCCGGCCACGGAGAACGGGGCTTATGGCATTTATCCGGTGCAGAGCCGCAACGTGCTGATCGAAGACAGCATCGCCATCGGCGCGTCCGACGCGGGCATTTATGTCGGCCAATCCCAGAACGTGATCGTGCGGCGCAATCGCGCTGAGTACAACGTCGCCGGCATCGAGATCGAAAACACGATCGGCGCCGACGTTTATGAGAACGTGGCCACCAACAATACGGGCGGCATCCTTGTGTTCAATATGCCGCAATTGCAGCAGCCGGGCTATCGCACGCGCGTCTATAATAACCGCTCGTTTTCCAACAATACCGCGAATTTCGGCCATGAAGGCACGCCAGTCGCGAGCGTTCCGGCGGGGACGGGCGTGATCGTCAATTCGAATGATCAGGTTGAGATTTTCGACAACGAGATCTCGGACAACAAGACCGCCAACATCATCATTTCCAGCCTGTTCTCGGCTGGCTATTCCGACAGCGCCATGAGCGAGGATTTCGATCCCTATCCGGAAGGCATCCTGATCACGGGCAACAGGTTCAGCGGCGGCGGCGACGCGCCCGACGGAGTGGAATTGCAGGCGTTGCGCGTGGCGTTGTTTGGCCCGACGGGGCGCATCTCGGACGTGTTGTGGGACGGTTATGTGAATCCGGCGCGGCTGGTGAACGGCCAATTGCCGAATGCGCTGCGTATCTGCATCGATAATGGCGAGGCCGGCATCGTCAATGCGGACGGGCCGAACCAATATGCGAGTCCCAGCACCGACATCGCGCCGCACCGTTGCACCTTGCCGCGCTTGCCGGCGGTTTCGATCCCCGGCGCCTGAGCCCATGCGTGCGCTCACGGCGTTGCTGCTGGCTTTGGTGTTGGCGGCTTGCACACAGCAGGCCGCCGCGCCCTTGAACGCGCCGACTTTCATCGCCGAGGGCAATCCGCCTTTGCTTAGCGATTGGGGCATGGTGCAGGCCTCGCAGCAGCGCCTGGTGCTGGGCGAAGGCGTCACGCCCTACGATCTGAATACGCCGCTATTCACTGATTATGCGCAAAAGCTGCGCACGATCTGGATGCCGGCGGGGCAGAGTGCTGCGTATGACGCGGGCGATGTGTTCGATTTTCCAGTCGGCACGGTGATCACCAAGACGTTCTTCTATCAACGCGGCGCCGGTGAGCGCGTGCTGCAAAACGCTGATCAAGATCGCATTCATGACGCGACCGGCCAGATCGATCTGCGCCGCGTGCGTCTGGTGGAGACGCGCGTTTTGGTTCGCCGTGAGGCCGGCTGGGTCGCGCTCACTTATGTTTGGAATGAAGAACAGACTGAGGCGCCGTTACAGCGCACGGGCGCGGTGCTGCCACTCGAATTGGTGCGTGATGGCGGTGAGGTGGAGCCCTTCCAATATGTCGTGCCGAACGTGACGCAATGCGCCGCGTGTCATGCGCCAAACGTAGCGACGCGCGAAATTCAGCCGATTGGGCCGAAGGCGCGCCATCTCAATCGCGACTACGTGTACGACGGCGTTACGCGCAATCAGCTCGAACATTTGGCGTCACTTGGCTATTTGCGCGGGTTGGAGTCAGCGGAGTCCGCGCCGCGCAATGCTGTTTGGACCGACGCCAGCGCCTCCTTAGAGGCGCGCGCGCGGGCTTATCTCGACGCCAATTGCTCACATTGCCACAACAGGGACGGTCCGGCGGATACGTCAGGCTTGTATCTCGATCCCGATACGCCGATTTCCGGCAATTTCGGCGTGTGCAAATTGCCGGTCGCGGCCGGCTCGGGCACGGGTAATCGTCGTTTTGATATCGTGCCGGGCGATCCCGACGCGTCCGTGATGCCCTATCGCATGGCCTCCACGGATCCTGCCGTGATGATGCCGGAGATTGGACGTTCGACCGCGCACAGCGAGGGCGTTGAACTCGTACGCCAATGGATCGCCAGTCAAACGGGCTCGTGC
>NZ_DASVYD010000022.1:0-6013 GCF_036392335.1 Vitreimonas sp. | reverse complement strand
ATCAGCAGGTCCATCGAGGGGCCGCTATGGTGCGTCGGCGAGGTCGAGAGCGGCGCATAGAGCGTCCACCCGCCGCCGAAGCCCGGATAAGCGCCGTTGCCCGGCACGACCATCGAGATGCACGCCAGCGCGAACGAAGCCGGCAACAGCCAGAACGAGATATTGTTCATGCGCGGGAACGCCATGTCCGGCGCACCGATCATCAGCGGCACGAACCAATTGCCGAAGCCGCCAATCATCGCCGGCATGACCATGAAGAAGATCATGATCAGGCCGTGATAAGTCACGATCGTATTGTAGTAGTGCTTGGCCGCATCGACATCGGCGATCCACGGCAGCGACGTCAGCACGCCCACGCCCGGCTCGGCCAATTCCCAACGGATGAGGCCCGAGAGCGCGCCACCGATCAACCCCGCGATAACCGCGAAGATAAGGTACATCGTGCCGATGTCCTTATGGTTGGTCGAATAGACCCAGCGCTTCCAATCCCAGAGGCTCGGGCGGTGATCATCGTGAGCGTGATGATCAGCGGTATGAGCAGCTTCGTGCGTCATAAAGAGACTCTCCGATCCTCTTAGCGCGTGGGCGTCGCGGCGGGCGTCGCCGGTTCAGCGGCGGGCGCTTGGCCAGCAGCTGGCGCAGATTCGCTCGCAGCCGGCGCCTCGGCGGACGCGATCGTCCCGCCTTGCGCCGCCACCCATTGATTGAACTCTTCGCGACTGACGGCGCGAATTTCGACAGGCATGTACGCGTGATTAATCCCGCACAGCTCCGAGCACTGACCGTAATACACGCCCTCTTCTTCGACATTGAACCACGTCTCGTTCACGCGGCCCATGATGGCGTCTTCCTTGATGCCAAACGCTGGAATCGCAAACGAGTGGATGACGTCGTTCGAGGTCACGAGCACGCGGATGTTGGTATCCACAGGAACGAGCAGCGGCTCAGTCGTCGCCAGCAACCACGGCCGTCCCTGCGCCCGCGCTTCTTCTTCCGGCAGCAGGTTCGCCGCAATCGTGACGCCTTGATCTGGATATTCCAGATTCCAGAACCACGAATTGCCGGTGACCTTCAGCGTCAGTTCAGCTTCAGGAATGCGTTCTTGCTTGTAGATCAGCGGGAACGACTTCCAGGCGATCGCGACAAGGATCAGAACCGGCACCACCGTCCAGATCACTTCCACGAGCATGTTGTGCGTAAACTTCTTGGGCGTCGGATTGGCGCGACGATTGTAACGCACCATCACCCACAGCAAGAGAACGAGCACGAACACCGAAATGGCGACGATGATCGGCAGCAACAGACCATGAAACGCGTGAATCTCGCGCATGATTTCCGTCGCCGCCGGCTGCAAATCGACGCCGCGCGGCGTCGGCTGCCCGACATTCGCCGCGTGTGCGACGCCGCCGGCGAACATCAAGCTCGCTGCAGCCGCGAACAAAGCCCCTCGCTTCACGCTTTCGCCTCCTCAAGATTCAGCGTCGGTATGGCGCGAGCCGGCGCCCACGCCTATAGTCTCCGGGCGCGGCATTCGACCGCGCCTTGCCGTTCTGTAAGTCACCAATCGGGTGGGGTGCTAGCATGAGCCGCGCTTGGCTTCCAAGGCGCTTATCCGCCGCGATTCACAAACCGCGGACGGTCGCGGCGTTCATCGCCGCCTTCCCTTTCGTCATCGCAACGGCGTTCGCCCAGGACCCGCGTGCGGTCACCACGATTGGGACGGACGCCAATATCCGCCGCTGCAGCGAAGCCGTGGTTGCGGGCGACACCTCCGACCGGACGGTGGAGGAGTGCACGCGCGCGCTAAATTACCGCCGCATTGACCGCCCGACCCAGCTGCAGCTGCTGATCAATCGCGGCGTCACCCACATGCGACGCGGCGAGAACGAGCCGGCGCTGGCCGATTTCGACGAAGTCATCCGGCTAGACCGCCGCCAGGCCGAGGCGCACCTGAACCGAGGCGCGGTGCTGGTGCAAATGCGCCAGCATGGACCAGCCATTGCCGCCATCACGGAGGCGCTGGGGCTGGGTGTGCGCGAGCCGCACAAGGCGTATTTCAATCGCGGCGCGGCCCGCGAGGCCCTTGGCGACCTCCGCGGCGCGTACGAGGACTATTCAACGGCGCTCGAAATCCAGCCCGATTGGGGGCCCGCCAGCGCCGAGCTGGCGCGGTTCGCCCGCAGCAGGCGCGACCATCTGGCGACGGTACTGGACGAACCAAATCCATAATTGACGCTTATGCTGTCGAAACACGGTTCCGCACGCGCCGCGGCCCGACTCGGCCCCTATATGGATCAGACGTAATTTCCCCCGGACCGAAGGAGCGCCGAAATGGCCGACGGACTGAGCAAGGCCCCCGAACAAGCCGCCGAAATGGATTGGGACGCCGCCAGCCAAATCCTTGCCAACGCCACCCATGGCGCCGATGACGGCGAATTGTTCGTCGAGGATAGCAAGACCGAGAGCTTCTATTGGGACGATGGCCGGCTGAAATCGGCCTCGTTCGACGCCACCCAAGGCTTCGGCCTCCGCGTCGTCGCTGGCGAACGCGCCGGCTACGGCCATGCCAGCGTGCTCGAGACGGACGCCGTCGCCCGCGCCGCCGAGGCCGCGGCCGCCGTGAAGCTGGGACACACCGGCACGCTGGATGCGAGCCCCGCCAAGGTGAACCGTCAGCTCTACACGGATTTCGATCCGATCGAATCCCCGCTCTTCACCGACAAGACCGAGCTCCTGGCCGAAATCGACGCCTATTGCCGGGCGAAGGACCCACGTGTGGTTCAGGTCGCCGCCACGCTCTCGGGGGCGCGCCGCGGCCTCACCATCCTGCGCCCCGACGGCGCAAAGCTCACCGACCATCGCCCCCTCGTACGCATCAACGTCTCGATCACGGTCGAACGCGACGGTCGCCGGGAATCCGGTTCGGCCGGCGCCGGTGGACGCGAACCGTACGAAGTCTTCATCGCCCCGGACCGCTGGAAGGCGCTCGCCGACGAGGCGCTGCGCATTGCGCTCGTGAACTTGGACGCCGAGCCCGCCCCCGCCGGCGAGATGGACGTTGTGCTCGGTCCGGGTTGGCCCGGCGTGCTGCTGCACGAGGCTGTCGGCCACGGGCTGGAGGGCGATTTCAATCGCAAGGGTACGAGCGCGTTTTCGGGCATGGTCGGTCAGCGCGTCGCCGCGCCCGGCGTCACGGTTGTCGATGACGGCACGATCGAAAATCGCCGCGGCTCGCTCACGATCGACGACGAAGGCACGCCCACCCAGCGCACCGTGCTGATCGAGGACGGCATTCTCAAAGGCTATCTGCAGGACCGCATGAACGCGCGCCTCACCGGCGTTGCGCCAACAGGCTCGGGCCGTCGCGAAAGTTACGCCCATCGGCCGATGCCGCGCATGACCAACACCTTCATGACCGCTGGCGACAAGGATCCTGGCGAAATTCTCGCAAGCCTAAAGCGCGGCGTTTACGCGGTTAATTTCGGAGGCGGGCAGGTCGACATCACGTCCGGCAAGTTCGTCTTCCAATGCACCGAGGCGTATTATGTCGAGAACGGCCAGATCAAATACCCGATCAAGGGCGCGACGTTGATCGGCGACGGCCCCTCCGCCCTCACGCGCGTGACGATGGTCGGCAACGATCTCAAACTTGATGAAGGCGTAGGCACGTGCGGCAAAGGCGGGCAGAGCGTGCCCGTCGGCGTCGGCCAACCCACCTTGTACATCACCGGACTGACAGTCGGCGGGATGTAGGCCGGAGGTCACGATTTACAATTTCGAGAATCGACGCAGAGATTTGTTCATCCCACTGTCTGGGGAGGTACACATGGCTGCGAAGAAGAAAACGGCGACGAAGGCTGCGGGCAAAAAGACCGCTGCGAAGAAGCCGGCCGGCAAGAAGAAGTAAGCGTCTTCTATCCTGCACAGGAAACAGAACGCCGCCGGGGCTCCGCCTCGGCGGCGTTTTCTTTTCCAGCCGTCGCGCGCATCCCGCGCTTCGTCGCATGCTTCGGCGAAACGCCTGAAAAATGACGCCAACAACAGCTCCAGCAACATAGCTGCAATGAAGCAGCAACAAGCGGGCCCCAGAAGCCCGCGCCTGCGCCGCCAGAACGAAGGCGGTCGATAGGGGGAGAAGATGCTGGGACGGATGATGGTGTCGGCGTTGGCGCTTACCGGCGTGGCCTATGCACAAACGCCGCCGACCGCTGAAACGCCCGCGACGCTTGGATGCGCGCCAACACCGACATGCACAGCGACGCCAATGGAGGCGGCCTCCGGCCGTGTGGTCTATGAGGCCGCCTTCTTCACCCAATTCAATCCGCAGACCGCGCGCGACATGGTGCGTCAGACGCCCGGCTTCGCGCTCGATGGCGGCGACGATCGGCGCGGCTTCTCGGGCGCGGTCGGCAATTTGCTGATCGACGGCCTACGACCAAGCTCGAAGAGCCAATCGCTCGACAGCATCCTCTCACGCATTCCGGCGAGCCAAGTCGTGCGCATTGAATTGCTGCGCGGCGCGGAAGTCGCCGGTGATGCATCAGGCGCCTCGGTGCTGCTGAACGTGGTGCGCATCGAAAGCGCGGGCAGCGGCGTCTGGGAAGCTGGGTTCGAATACACCGCGCGCGAGACGCCCGCCCCGCGCGGCGAAGTCTCATACAGCGGCCGCAACGGCCAGCTCGAATGGGGCCTCGGCGCGTCCTATCACAGCGAGTATCGCGACATGCCGGGTTGGCGGCGCTTCTATGACGGCGCGGGCGTCTATCAGGGGCGCGCCGAAACGCCCTCGCCCGACCGTGATTTCCGCGAAGCCTCGATCAACGGCAACATCGCCGCACCCTTCGCCGGCGGACGCATCAGCGCCAACGCGCAAGTAAACGGCTGGAGCTTTGATGCGGCCAATGACTTCCTCTTCTACGATGCGGCCGACGTGTCCGATTTCCAGCTGCGGCAGATATTTGAAGAGCGTGAACCCGGCTTCGAAATAGGCGCGAATTATGATCGCGACTTCGGTCCGTGGTCCCTCGCGCTGATCGGCCTGATCAATCGCGAGAATTACGAGAGCGAGGACAGCGGCGTCTACACCGGCAACATCGTTGGCGCGTTCTCGCAAGAGCTAGAGCAGGAATCCGGCGAGAGCATCCTGCGCGCATCGCTGTCGCGCGCGCTCACGCCGCGCCAGCGCATCGAGTTTGGTGCGGAAGGCGCCTTCAACTCGCTCGATCAGACCCTCGTCTATCTCGAAGACGGCGTCGCCATCAATCTGCCGAACGCCAACGTGCTGATCGAAGAAGAGCGCGCCGAAGTGTTCGGCACGCACACATGGCGGCCGCTCGATCTCTGGACGGTGGAAACCCGCCTCGCCTGGGAAACGTCGACACTCACCTTTACCGGCGACACCAATGACGTGGTCGAGCTTTCCTATTGGAAGCCGTCCATCCAAGTGACGCGCAGCTTCGGTCAAAGCAACCAGGCGCGCTTCCGCCTCTATCGCGATGTCGGCCAGCTCGATTTCGGCGACTTCACTTCCGCGGCCGCTGTCGCCGACGGCCTCATCAATGGCGGCAATCCGGATCTCGTACCGGATACGGCCTGGATCGCCGAACTCGGCACGGACCTGCGCTTTGGCTCGGCCGCGCTCAGCCTCACGCTCTCGCACCGCCAAATCAGCGACGTCGCCGACCTCGTGCCGATCGTCGCGCCAAATCCGGACCAAGACCCACTCGATCCCGACGATGACTTCTTCCGCTTCGACGCGCCCGGCAATATCGGCGACGGCGAGATCACACGGCTCGACGTGAACTTCTCCACACCGATCAGCTTTGTTCCCGGCGGCCGGCTCACGCTTGAAGGCTATCTGCTCGAAAGCGAAGTCACCGATCCTGTCACTGGCCAATCGCGCGAAATTTCCGACCGTCCACAGACAATGATCGAGCTGCAATTCCGCCAGGACCTGCCTGACCTGCGCTTCGCGTGGGGCGTGAACGCGTTCAAGCAAGGCGAAGCCAGCGCC
>NZ_DASVYD010000021.1:0-180361 GCF_036392335.1 Vitreimonas sp. | reverse complement strand
TCCGCGGCGCGGCCTGCATTGAATTCCTGACGGGTCAGTGTCCCGTCGGTGTTGGCGTCGAACGCGAACACACCGCGCGGACGCTCTGCCAGCGCCCCGCCTTCCTGCGCGATGGCCAGACCAGCCGCGCCGGCCAGAGCCGCGAAACCCGCGGCGGCGAACAGGATTTTACGCATATGGGTACTTCTCCTTTGGGCCGACCGGGGAGGCAGGCCAAGCATTCCCTCTCCTCATCTGCTTAGAACGCCGCTGTTTCGAAGGTTGGTCGCGGCTGCGACAAAGTTTGTCAGGCGGCCAAAAGAAAACGGCCGGTGCTGGGGGGATAGCACCGGCCGCTACCTTGATAGGCGCCGCTCTGGGGGAGGGTGCGCGGCGCCTCCAGTCGCCAAGGCCGCCGCGGGAGGCGAACGGCCCTGAATGAGCGAAATCTAGCGCAGGCCCCGGTTTAAGGTTTTTCGCGAACGCGCCGCACTGGCGCCAAATCGTGTCAACCGCCTGGCCGCATCGCCGACGTCGGACGCGGACGGTCGCTCGGCGCCCGTGCTTGCCCGATAAGCCGCACGAACTCGCCCCGCGAAAGCGCGCCGTCTTCGTCCCGATCATAATCACTGACACGACCGCGGATTTCGGCCTCGAATTCCTCGCGCGTGATCGTGTTATCGACATTGCGATCGAAATCGAGCCGGTAAGGCCCGATCTGACCGCCGCCCAGCGCCGTGTTCGACCAATTCTGGAATTCGATCGGTGCGACGGCGCCGTCGCCATTGCTGTCGGCGCGCCCAAATTCACGGGATATCCCCGCTTCGATTTCGGCGGCGCTGGTGCGCAGGTCGCCGTCCGTGTCAAAGCCCACAAACATCAGCGCATCGGCCGAGATCAGCGCGCGGATCGGCTCGCGATTATCGCCGCCGCGCGGCCCGCCGCTTGCGCAAGCCGTCAAGGCCGCCGTCGCCGCCAACGCCAATATTTTTAAACGCATGCATGTCCCCTAGTTTGGCGTCCGCATCTGCACCACCGACCAAGGCGGCGATATGGCGTCTTTCGCCGATTTCTTGTCTATGTGTGTCGGCCCAGCCCCTGTGCCAAGCTTTGACATAGATGCGGCGCCCCCTCTCGGTAGATTTTTGACAAATCCGGGCGCACATCAAGACGCATGACGCTTGAGGACCCGCATATTTTGGTCGTGGACGACCATCGCGAAATCCGCGAATCGCTTGCCCAATTCCTCAAGAAGAACGGCCGCCGCGCGACCGCCGTCGAAAGCGCCGAAGCCGCGCGCAAGGCGATCAAGGAAAATCGCATCGACCTCGTCATTCTCGACATCATGATGCCGGGCGAAGACGGGCTCTCGCTCTGTCGCCATATCCGCGAAACCAATCACATTCCGGTGATCCTGCTTTCGGCGCGCGCCGAGGATCTCGACCGCATTATCGGCCTCGAAGTCGGCGCCGACGATTACGTCGTGAAGCCGTTCAACCCGCGTGAGCTCATGGCGCGCATCGATGCTGTTCTGCGCCGCACGCACGCCCTGCCGCCCAGCGTCGAGGCGCCAACAGGGGAAGCGCTCCGCTTCGATCGGTGGACACTCAAGATCGCCGAGCGCGAGCTCGTCGATGACGACGGCAATACCCATGAGCTCAGCACCGGCGAGTATCGCCTCCTGTTGACCTTCCTGCAGCGCCCGAAGATCGTCCTGACCCGGGACCAATTGCTCGACCTCGCCTTCGATCGTGGCACAGACGTGTTTGACCGCGCCGTCGACACGCAGGTCTCGCGCCTGCGCCGCAAAATCGAAGCGGACGCGCGCACGCCGAAGCTTATCAAGACCGTCTGGGGCGGCGGTTACGTCTTTACCGCGCCGGTCGAAAAATCGTGACACTCAATCCGTTCAACACCCTGACCGGACGCATGGTGCTCGTCACGATCGGCGCGGTCTTGCTCTCCTACGGCATCGCCTTCGCGATCTACGCCAACGAACGCGGCGCGGCGCTGCGGCGGGCAGCGGAACAGAGCGTCGTCGAACGGGTGGCGTTCACAGCGGAGCGGCTGCGCGACACAACCGCGGCTGATCGGCGAGCCCTGGTCGAGTCCGTCCGCGACTATGCCATTCGCTACGACATCGACGAAACACCGCGTGTAAGCGATGGAATCGGCGGCGGCGCAGGCGCGCGCATCGCGCGCGGCGTGGCGGAGCGCTTGCCCAATACGCAGGTGTGGGCGCAAACGCGCACAGTCGAGACGAGGTCGCGACGTTTTCGCATGCGGGACGACCGCCCACCACCACTCGATCAGCCACCGAGCGCGCCCGCTGAACGGGATCGTCGCTTCGCGCCGCCCCCAGACGACGCGCCCCGCGTGCGGACCACGGAAGTGCGGCTCTCCGTTGAACTCTCGGAGGGCTCTTGGCTGAATGTCCGCGCGCACCTGCCCGGACCGCGCCCGGCGCCGCTCAGCGTCCTCGCCGCCGCAATCGTGTCTGTCATCGTCGTGGGCGTGGGCGCGGCCCTCGTCTCACGTCAGATCGGCCGTCCCCTCGCGCAACTCACCGAAGCCGCCCGCGCACTCGGCTCAGGTCAGACGAACGTCACAGCGCCGGTCAGCGGCCCCGATGACGTACGCCGCGCCTCGAGCGCCTTCAACACGATGGCTGAACGTCTCGGTCACCAACTCAACCGGCAACGCCAAATGCTTTGGGCGCTGAGTCACGACCTGCGCACGCCTATCACCGCCATCCGCCTGCGCGCCGAACTCATTGAGGATGACGCCGAACGCCAACGCCTGCTTGCCTCTGTCCAAGAGATGGAAACCCTCACTGAGCAAGCGCTTGCGCTCGCACGCGCGGGCGCCAGCGAGGAAGCCCGGGTCGTCGTTGATCTTGCCGAGATCGCGCGCACGCTCTGCGGAGAGCTGCAAGATATTGGCATTGCCGTCAGCGCCGATGCTCCCACGGCGCTCATGGTGGAGTGTCGTCCGAGCGAAATCGCGCGCGCGGCGCGCAACCTCGCGGAAAACGCCGCGAAGTATGGGGGCGGCGGCCTCATGCGTGTCTATCGCGATGGCGCCCACGCCGTTATCGAAGTCAGCGACGACGGGCCCGGTGTCGCGCCCGAGCTTCTGCAACAGCTCACTGCGCCGTTCTTCCGCGCCGATTCCGCGCGCTCGAGCACGATCAACGGCGCAGGCCTCGGGCTCGCCATCGCGCAGGCCATCGCCGAAGCGCATGGGGGACGCCTCACCCTGGAAAACCGCACCCCGCACGGGCTCAGCGCCAAGCTGATCTTGCCTGCCTAGGCGTCAGACGGCCCGTTCCGAGGGAACTTCGCCGCAGCGAGGCGCATGACGCTGACACGGCGGCGCGCCTATGGCATCGCAAAGGGCATGACGACCCAGGATCCCCCTCGGCCGCCCACGCCCGACGCTATCGTGGACGCGTGGATTGCCGATCCCAAGCGGGCCGAAAGTTACGATCTCTCGCAAACCGTGGCCGACACCGCCCCGTGGCCGCTGCTTTCGCGCGCGATGCTTGCGGTTGCCATCCTGGGCGCGAACGACGCGCTCCTCTGGAGCGATGCGCGCTTCGCCGCCTGGGCCCCGCCTGAATCGATTGATCCCGCCGCGGCTGCCGCGACACGCACATCCGGCGTCGCCCGCTCCGCCGCAGCGATCGACGCAAACGGCCAGCCGCTCGTGCTCGTCTACCTTCCCGCCCATGACGGCGAAGCCTTTGTCGAGCGCGGCAGACTTGAAGCCGGCCAGATCGTCGTGGTCGCGCTGTCGCTCGCGCACGACGCCGACATCCTGCTCGACGCGGCGCGGGCCTATGGGATGAGTGAACGCGAGGCGCGGGTCGCCGCCGCGCTCGTGCGTCATGGCACGTTGCCGCGCGCTGCCGGCGCGTGCGGCGTCTCTTACGCATCCGCGCGCGATGCAATCGCCGCCTGCTTGCGCAAAACAGGCGCAGCCCGACAGAGCGAGCTCGTGTCGCTGCTCATGCAGCAAGCGGGTTATTTGCCCTCGGATCGCGACGGCGCCGCCCGAGCTCTGCGAGACATTTTCGGCCTCACGGCGCGCGAAGCCGAACTCGCCATGTTGCTCTCGGAAGGCCACACCCGCAGCGAGGCCGCCGCAGCGGCCGGCCTTTCCGACTCGGTCGCCAAGGATGTCTTCGAGCGGGTCTTCATTGCGCTCGGCGTCTCATCGGCGCCCCAAGTGAGCCGCGTCGCCGCCGAGGCCTTCGCGGCCTCGCTGTTGCCCCAAGTTCCGGCGCACATCGCCTGGAGCGACGCCGTGCACGGCGAACCATTGCGCCTGGTTCCACGCCGCGATGGGGGACGCATTGCCCTCAGCGATTTTGGTCCGCCGGACGGCAAGCCCGTGCTCATCGTGCATTCGAGCGCCACCACACGGCATCCGGCGCGCAAATTGGTCCGCGCGCTGCAAGCACAAGGCTTCCGCCCGCTGGCGATCGACCGCCCAGGGTTCGGGCTCAGCGACACACATGCCGACGAGAGCGACCCATTCCGCGCCGCCGCCCACGACATGGCGCGCATGTGCGACATGCTCGGCATCGCCAAACTCGACGTCCTGGCCCGCGGCGGCGCCCACGCAGCGCTCGCCTTCGCGCATCTCTATCCGCGAAGCTGCGGACGCGTCGTCGCGCTCAATCCTGACACCACGATCGACGCGCAATCCAAGCGTGAAGGCGTGCTGGGGGCCGCGAAGCACGCGATCTGGCGCCGACCGCAATTCGTCGAACAATTCGCGCGCATCATCAGCGCGCAAGCCACGCCCAAGCGCGTTACGCACCTGCTCCGGGCATCGATGCGTTCCAGTCCGCCGGATCTCGCGGTCTTCGAAGACGAGCGTGAACTTGCCGACTACCACCGCGCCGTCATGCTCTTCGCCACTGGCCGGCTTTCTGGTTTCATCTCCGAACAGCGCGCCTACGCCAACGGCATCGACGCGCCCGCCCTTGCCGACGCCAGCAATTGGACAGTCCTGATCGGCGCCCACGACCCTCTTCATCATGCTGAGGATATGCTCAGCTATTGGCGCCCGCGCTTGCCCCGCGCCCGATTCGAGACGCTGCCCGACGCTGGCCGCTTCCTCCATCTGACTCACCCCGAAGCCGTGATCGCGGCGCTCCGTTAGCAGCAGGGCGCGTGGATCGCTCCACGCGCCCGCCTTCCGCCTCGGTGTGTCCCCTAGTTCACGCGCTCGACTGTGTAGCCGCGCGCACGCAATTGCGCGACGAGACCTTCGGCACCCAGCAGGTGGCCGGCGCCCACCGCGACAAAGTCGACGCCCGCGCCATTCAATTCGTTCGCGATCACCTGCATCCAAGCATTGTTACGTCGCACGAAGATCGCATCATAGAGTTCGGGGTATTCCCGGCGCGTTTCATCAATCACAAGCGCGGTCAGCGCCGCTTCGTCGCCACCTTCCCAGGCGCGCGTCAGCTGCGCCATCATCGCGGGCACCTCCGGCGCTTGCGCGATGGCCTCACTCAGCATTTCACGCTGCACTTCCGCGTCCATGCCATCGAAGAAGCCCAATTGCTGCTCGATGGTCTCGAACGTGCGCATCGTCTTGCCACCAGCCTCGGCGTAGGCGTCGACCGCGCGATCCACGCCAGAATTGGGATCGTAGCCCGCCTGCAGCATCGGCACGATGGAGAGCGTGAGCGCCGCAATCCACGGCTCTTGCCCCTCCAGCGCCGCGGCCGGAACGCCCAGCCGCGTCAACGCCGCCGCGAGCGCTGCGTTTTCTTCCGCACTGAGCCAGCTTGAAAGCGGCCGGCCCTCCGCTGCCCCCAATTGCATCGCCAATTGCTGCGCTCGCGCATCCGCCGCCGGCGAAATCTCGATTTCGGTCCAGACTTCTTGAGATTCACTAATCGCGGCGCGCACGTGGTCATTGCCCCAGTCGGCGCCACGCGGACGAATGTGCACCGTGCCGAACAGATACATCGTGCTGTCGGCGTCGCGCACCACGTAGAGCGGCGGATTGATCTGCTGCTGCGCGTCGGCCGGCGCACCGGACAACGCCACGAACGCGGCGAAGGCGAGAATGGCTTGTTTGAACATTGTATCCTCTTTCTGCATTGAACTTGGATGGATCATTGAGCGGCTTCGGAGATTCCATCTTCGTCGATGAAAATGTCCTCGATATGCAGCTCGAACAGACGCGCGATCTTGAAGGCCAGCGGCAGCGACGGATCGTACCTGCCTGTCTCGATCGCATTGATGGTTTGGCGTGACGCGCCGAGTCTTTCGGCGAGGTCGGCCTGGCTCCATTCGCGCTCGGCGCGGAGCACTCTCAGGCGATTTTTCATGCAGGCTTGCCGATCATCGACATCTGCCCCATCACAGATGAGGTGACGTAGGACGTAACCAGCAGCTGCACGAAGATCAGAACCAGAAACACACCTGTCGCCGAAATGGGTTCTACGTGCCCCAGGCCCTCAAGAATGGCCCAAGCGAAGCCGCCAAGAGTTGCGACAATCGCTGAACTGGCATAGCCGTCGATAACGTGCCGGCGCTGCATTTCGTCGAACCCACGCCACAGGACATAGCTCGCGACGACACTGACGATCGCCATGACACATCCGACGATGGCTGGCGCAAGCCGAACGGTCTCGTCAGCTTGGCGCGTCACCGCGAGCGCACAGCATGCGAGGCCCAGAGTTATCATGCCCACGGCGCTCCAAGCGAACACTCCGCGCTCGGCGCGTCGGACTTCCAAGCACTCCGGATCACTGACCTCTTCCACCTGCAACGCGGTGACTGCCGATTGCCCAAACAGCGCGATGCCGCCGACCATGAGTCCAAGCACGACGCACAAACCGCCAAGAACCCAAAGAAGAGTGTCAAGCAGAGTGGGTTCGGCCAGAGGGCCTGTGATGGCGGCGATGATGTTGGGCACAGCGGCGAAAAGATCGAGGCACAATCCCATCACGAAGCCGCCAACAGCGCCAAGCCCCGCGTAGAGCGACCAACGCACAACGGGAGAGCGGCCCCGACCCAGCGCACGCGCCACCAGCAACGACGCCAGAATTGCAAGGACAGGCAACACGTACATCGCTGGCGTCGACAACGCGGCGGGAACGCCGCGCTCGGTGAGCCAGGCCGCGGTCTCCGCGTCTGGTACGCCAGTGGCCACGACGGCCACGGCCAACACGCCGAGCGTGACGACGCCGTACGTATTCTGGCGCGGCGCGATTTGGGTGGACGAGTTCATCAGCTTTCTCCGAACCACGCGGCCTTAAGCGAGCACCAGCGCCGCTTGCTGCAGCACCGTGAATGCGACGGGCGCAAACAGCGCGGCGGCGATGACCAAGTTGACGAACTTGGCGGCGAATTGGACTTTCATGGCAAACCTCTTTGTCAAAGTGACAAGGGTATTTGTCACAGCCAGCCACAAAATGTCAAGCGTCTTTTCCAAAAAGACGCGCCTCTTTTCCTAAAAGACGCATAATTTTGTCTAAATGGCTGATCTGTTTTACGTTTTTGGCTCAGCGCCACGGCGCGAAATGCTTGGAGAGCTTCAGCCCCTGGCCCTGATAATTCGAGCCCGCCTCGCCATAGAGCCGCTCCACCGGCCCCGAGAGCGGCTCAAACACCAGCTTCCCCACCGGTTGGCCGTCTTCGACAATGAACGGCACATCGCGCGATCGCACTTCCAGCACCGCCCGCCCCTCATTGGGCGCCACGCCAAAGCCGGGATCGAAGAAGCCCGCATAATGCGCGCGAAACTCGCCCAGCTCCGGGCGGATCGGCGCCATCTCAGCGGCTTCGTCCGGCGGGATCAGCACGTTTTCCTTCGATGCGAAAATGTAGAATTGCCCAGGATCGAGCACGACGCGGCCCTTACGCGCCTCGATAGGCTCCCAGAAATCACGCGGGTCGTAGCGGCCGACGCGATCCACATCGATCACGCCCGAATGCGGCTTGGCGCGAAACCCAACCGGCCCGTTCAGCGCCAGATCCATGCTGAAATTGATCTCACGCTTGGGGTGCGCGGGCCCGCGCCGTAAGCGCACCTGGCTCAAACGCGTGCCGGTGCGCACCAAAACCGAGAACGTGCACGGCGAAATCTCCGCCCACATCGGCCCGTGATACCCCATCGGGATATGATCGAACGATTGCGCGCCATCGGTGATCAGGCGCGTGAACACATCGACCCGCCCCGTCGAACTCTTCGGATTGGCCGCGCCATGAATATGCGCCGGCAGCGCCAATTCTTCTTGAACTTGTACAAGATAGACGCAGCCCGTCTCCAACACCGCGCCTTGCGTCAGATCGATCTTGTGCATAACGAGCTCGTCGTCGAGCCGGTCCTGCACCTTGGCGCCGGCGCCCGGGAGGAAGCTCGCGCGCAGCCGATAGGCGGATTCGCCCAAACGCAGATCAATACTGGCCGGCTGGACCTGATCGTCCAGAAACGGCGCGTCCGCCGCGATCCAGCCCTGGCCGATCGCCTTCTTGATCTCGCTATCGGAAAGAACGCCGTGCGTATTGGCCACAATAATCCTCAATTGCCGCAAGGGACGCCCTAGCTGGCCCGCGCCGCGCCCTTTGTCCAGCGCCGCAGGCTCCGCTAGAACAGCCCCATGTACGAACAAGAAACTTCGGGCCTCATGGTGCGGGTTGAGCCGCAATTCCTCGCCGACGAATCAAAGCCGGACGAGAACCGCTATGTCTGGGCCTATACGATCGAGATCGAGAACCGCTCCCAAGCTACCGTAAAGCTCATCTCGCGCTTCTGGCGCATCACCGACGAAAACGGCCACACGCAGGAGGTGCGTGGCGAAGGCGTTGTCGGCAAACAGCCAACGCTGCGCCCCGGCGAACGCTTCCGCTACACAAGTGCTGCCCCGCTCGCCGCGCCCTCTGGCGTCATGATGGGCGCCTATTCCATGGTGCGCCTTGGCGACAACGAAGCCTTCGACATAGCCGTGCCGCTCTTCGCGCTCGATTCTCCACACAATGCAAAAATGGTGAACTGACATGAGCCATCCCGCCTTCGAGGAAGCCATGCGCCGTGTGATCACCGGCGACGGCGCCAATGGCCGCTCGCTCGTCATCGTCGACGGTCCGCCCTCCAGCGAAATCGGCGCACCGGGCTTAGGCGGCCTCTACGAAATCTGGCACGAAGCGCTCGCTGAAAAGCTCAATCCAAGGGACACGCACGATCGCGGCGAGACAACGCCCATCCTTTCGCCTGCTCAAGGCAAAGTGAAAGTGCGCTGGTTCGTGATCGAGCCCACGCCGCCCGGCGCGCCGCCAGAATTGATCAAGGCCGCCGCGCGCGAACGCTTCACCCAATTCGGCGCCGCCGATCATCTGCGCGACCAGAACCGTCACCCGGCGATGCACCAGACAGATTCGCTCGACATCATCTGCCTGATCAGCGGCGACGCCTCGCTCATCCTCGACGACAGCGAAACACGGCTGAAGCCAGGCCAGATCGTCATCCAACGCGGCACCAGCCACGCCTGGACAGCGCACGACGGCCCAGCCCTCTTGCTCGCCGTCCTGATCGACCGCGAACTCGCATAACCCCGCACAACAAACCCACACGGAGGAAACCAATGATCGGTGTTGTCGCCACCATGAAAGTGAAACCGGAGAGCGCCGCCGCGTTCGAGGAAGCGATGCTGGCGCTGGTCAACGCCACGCGCGCCAATGAGCCCGGCGTCAAAGTCTATCAATTCTGCCGCGCAGAAAAGGACCCGACGAAATACATCGTCATGGAACTCTACCAGGACCAAGCCACGCTCGACGCGCACATGGCCTCCGCCTGGTTTCGCGAAGCCGGTCCAAAACTCCAACCCTGCCTCGCGGAACGCCCCGTTCTGGAAAAATTCGCGGCGCTAGCCCCGTAAGCCGCATCAAGGCCTCCGCTGGCGCCCAAGCGCTAGCGGAGGGAAACGTTGCGTCGCGCCGAGTGGAGACCGCTCACGTGCCCTCGCTCGAACCCTTCGGCAAAGACATTTGGATTGCGGATGGCCCCGTCGTGGAGAGCGCGGGCTTTGCCTATCCCACGCGCATGGCGATCATGCGTCTGGAGGACGGCGCGCTGTTCCTCTGGTCACCCATCGCGCTCACACCCGAACTGCGCGCCGCAATCGACGTGCTCGGTGAAGTGCGTTTTGTCGTGACGCCAACCTGTTTGCACTATGTCGCACTCCCCGCTTGGCGCGCCGCCTATCCCAACGCGACGCTCTACGCCGCGCCCGGCTCACGCACGCGCGCCAAACACATTGCCTTCGATGCCGATCTCACGGATGCGCCGCCGTCCGGCTGGCGAGGGCAAATCGATCAGGCGCTTATGCACGGCAACGCCATCGCCACCGAAGCCATCTTCTTCCATCGCGCCAGCGGCACAGTGCTCTTCGCCGACCTGCTGCAAAATTTCCCGGCCGATTGGTTCAAAGGTTGGCGCAGCCTCGTCGCGCGCTTCGACCGCATGATCGGTACGCAAGCGCAAGTCCCGCAAAAATTCCGCCTCGCCTTCACCAATCGCCGCGCCGCGCGCGAAAGCCTCGCTCGCATCCAAGCCTGGCCAATCGAAAAAGTGCTGATGGCGCACGGCACGCCCATCACCCAAAACGGCGCCGCCTTCATCACCCGCGCCTTCCACTGGCTCATACGCGATAAGGCCTAAGCCCGGACCGCCGCCGCGCGCAGCAGCGGGGTGTCGGCCCTCTCTCTTTCGAGAAAAGGGCTCTTGCGCTCAGTTCAGTACGCCAAACAGGAACAGCAGAATGATGATGGGTAATGGAATGCCGATGACCCAGAGAAGGCAGCCTTTGCCAAGTTCTTCCATGACGGGCTCTCCTCAGATCTTCGGCGCGGTTTGATACGGCAGGGTGTCGTCAAGCCGCGGGCGCGCTTCCCATTTCGGATGATGCGAACCGAGCCAGCCGCCAGCGATCGAACCGGCAAGGCCCAAGCTCAATGCGCCGACTGTCCACCACGAGAGCGCCGCCAAGGCGTCGGCTGTATCTTCCGCCGTCGCCAAATCGCTTGCATTAGCGCCTTGACCGTCGGTCGCGTCGCTCAATTCGCCGATCGTCTCGGCCACGCCCGAGGGCAGCGCATCGCCGCTGGCGGCTTGGCCCGCCGCAAACGTCGCCAGCGAAACCGCAACCGCCACAGCAAACGCCCACACCATGAAGCCCGTCAGCAAACCGCCAAAATGATCCGGAAACCGCGAACCGCGCGCGGCGATGTAAGCGCCAATCTGAAACGCGACCAGCTGCGCGAACATCACGTACAAGCCGCCGCCGATCGAAATCGTCTCGTCCTGCGCGTTGATCTCATAGGGATTGAACGCCGATGCGCCGATGGCGAGGCCAAGCACGTTCAACAAAAAGCCCACCGCGATCGCGGCGACCGCGCCTGCGAGAATGGTAGACCATTGAATCAGCGGATGCGCGTAATGGCGCCCCGACACGGTGTAATCAGGATCAAATCGGTACGCGACCATGGACGTCCCTCCGGTCGAAATTGCTCGACCGGTAACGTGACGCGCCAAGGTTTAGTTCCGAACACTTCCCCGTTTACGGGGGAGGTGCTGAGCGCAGCGAAGCGGAGGGGGAAGTTCCAGCAGACGCGTGCGCTGCATCGCCCCCTCAGTCGCTTACGCGACAGCTCCCCCGTAAACGGGGGAGCACAAGCTCAGGCGTTCTTGCGACGCGTCAGCGCCGAATAGCCATGCACCAGCTCTTCACTGATCTTGCCCGGCTTGAATGGCATGCCGGCGATCTCGCGGATCGGCGTCACTTCAGCAGCCGAGCCCGTCAGGAACGCCTCGGAGAACGTCGCCAATTCGTTCGGGAAGATCGCCCGCTCGACGACTTCAATGCCCTTCTCGCGCGCCAGCTTGATCACAGTCTGACGCGTGAAGCCGTTCAAGAAGCAATCTGGCGTCGGCGTATGGATCACGCCATCGCGCACGAAGAAGATGTTCGCGCCCGTCGCTTCCGCGATCTGGCCGCGCCAATCGAACATCAGCGCATCGTTGAAGCCCGCATCCTCCGCCGCATGCTTGGAAAGCGTGCAGATCATGTAGAGCCCAGCTGCCTTCGAATTGCACGGCGCGGTGTCCGGGGCCGGCCGGCGCCACGGTGCGATCGTCAGACGAATGCCCGCCATCTTGTCGGCGAAATAATCGCCCCATTGCCAGGTCGCGACCGCGGCGTGGATCGTATTGGACTTGGCCGACACGCCCAGCTGCTCCGAGCCGCGCCACGCCAGCACACGCACATAGGCGTCACTGAAGCCCATCTTGTTGAGCAGTTCTTGCTTGGCGCGCTCGATCTCATCGACCGCGTACGGCACCTGGAAGCCGAGGATCTTCGCCGACTTATGCAAGCGCTCGCTGTGATCGCGGCTGCGAAAAATCTCGCCGTCATACGCGCGCTCGCCCTCGAACACGCAGGAGGCGTAGTGCATGGCGTGCGTGAGCACGTGGACCTTAGCCTCGCGCTGGGGCACGAATTCCCCGTCCATCCACACCCAACCGTCGCGGTCGTGGAAAGGCGCTGCGGCCATGATCTTGTCCTCTGCTATACTCGGCGTTACGAACGCCGCCCCGGAACGGGGATGGTTTTCTCTCTATTGGGTGATCCGCGACATGCCTGTCAACAACCGGCAAGCAAACTTGCAACAAATCACCCCGCATATGACCTCGAAGGGCCAATGCATGCCCCGCAAATCGGCGGAGCGCGCATGAGCGCCGCCCCCGCCTTCGATGCGCTCGACCGCCCGCCCCACCTCTTGCTGGTGGATGACGACGACCGCATTCGCGATCTGCTCAAGCGATATCTAACTCAGGCCGGGGCGCGCGTCTCCGCCGCCGCTGACGCAGCCGCCGCCCGGCGCCTGCTCTCCTCGATGGATTTCGACTTGCTCATCCTCGACGTGATGATGCCAATCGAAGACGGTTTTTCGCTGGCCGAGAGCGTACGCAAGAACTCCAAAGTGCCGATCATTCTGCTCACCGCACGCGGTCTCGCTGAGGACCGCATTCGCGGCCTTTCAATCGGCGCTGATGATTACGTGCCAAAGCCTTTCGAGCCGGCCGAACTCACACTGCGTATCAACGCCATCCTTCGCCGCACCGTCACGGCGCGCGGCGAGACGCCCGAACTCGTCAGCTTCGGCCCCTTCACCTTCAATGCCGGGCGCGGCGAGCTTCAGCGCGAAGGCGCGCCCATTCGCCTGACCGAGGCCGAAGTCGCGATGCTGCGCGTGCTGGCGGCGCGCCCCGGCGAAGTCGTCAGCCGCGAAGATCTCGCTAAACGCACAGGCCAAGGCCTGGAACGCTCGGTCGACGTCCAAATTACCCGCCTGCGCAAGAAGACCGAAGTTGATCCGCGCGCGCCGATATATCTGCAAACCGTGCGCGGCGTCGGCTATCGGCTGGCGGTCGATTGATGAACGCGCCCACGCCGCCGCCGCGCTTCCGCTTTCGCGACATCCTGCCGAAGGGACTCTATTGGCGCACGCTGCTGATCATCGTGGCGCCCGCGGCATTGCTGCAGCTCATCATCACGCTCGTCTTCCTTGATGATCACTGGCAAGCCACGTCCAAACGCATGAGCCAAGGCGTGGCCGCGGACATCGCCCTCATCATCCAGCTCTACGAGCGCGATCCGACGCCCGAGAATTTCGCCGACCTTGAACAACTCGCACGCCGCCCGCTGCGGCTTGAGATCGCATTTCTTCCCGATGCACCCGTCGACATCGCGCGCTGCACGCGCAGCGGCTCGCCGCTCGACCGCTACCTCACCCGAGATCTTGAAGATTCGATCGGCCGCGAGGTCTGGTACGATTCAACCTGCCCCGGCAATCAGGTGATTATCCGCGTGCCCAGCGAAGGCGGCGTGCTCGAACTGCGCGCCTTCCGCGACCGCGTGCAGGCGCGCTCTGGTCCGCTCTTCGTGGCCTGGATTTCGGGCGCGACGATCTTCCTGATCGTCGTTTCCGTACTCTTTATCCGCAATCAGGTGCGGCCGATCGAACAGCTCGCCGCGGCGATGGAGCAATTCGGCCGCGGCGAAGACACCGGCTTCTTCCGCGTGCGCGGCGCCCGTGAAGTGCGCGGCGCGACGCATGCCTTCTTCGACATGCGCCAGCGCATCCGCAAGCACATCGAGCAGCGATCGCAATTGCTGGCGGGCGTAAGCCATGATCTGCGCACGCCGCTCACGCGCCTCAAGCTGCAACTCGCGCTGATGCCGCCTTCGGCGGAAATCGAAGACGCCAAACGCGACCTCGCGGACATGGAAGAGACGTTGGATGAATATCTAGCCTTCGCGCGCGGTCTCGCCGAAGAGGCCCCTGAACAGGTCAATCTCGCCAGTATCGCGCAAGAGATCGCCGCCGACGCCAGTCGTCACGGCGCCCAGGTCACGCTCGAAACCTCGGGCGCGGTTGAAACCCCTGGTCGCGCCCGCGCGCTGAAACGCTGTCTCGCCAATCTGATCGACAACGCCGCCGCGCACGGCGACAGAGTCCAGGTCACGATCAAGGGCGAGGACAATTTCGTGACGGCCTCCGTTGATGACAACGGCCCCGGCATTCCTGAAGATCTTTACGAAGAAGCCTTCCGTCCATTCTCGCGGCTTGATGAGACCCGCTCGCGTAACCAAAAGGGCGTAGGCCTTGGCCTCGCCATCGCACGCGACGTCGCCCGCTCGCACGGCGGCGACATCTTGCTCAGCCAGAGTCCGCTTGGCGGATTGCGCGCCACGCTGCGCCTGCCCAGGCCGGCCTAAGCTGTGGATAAGTTGTGAGTATTCACAGCGCGGCGCCTGCTCTGCGTCGCGGCGCTTCCAAAGTCTTCACGATCTAATAAAGTCGCGCCCGCTGGGCCGGGCCATTTCCCGCTTCACGTTTGAGCTGCGAAACCATGGATGAAGGCGAAAGCGCCCGTTACGAGCGGGCTCGCATCTGCATCGACTTCGGCACGGCCCTGTCTAAGGCCTCGATCTGCCTTGACCCGATGCTGCCGCTCGAAGTCGGCGTAAAGCCGCTGCCAATCGGCGCCATTGCGCGCGGTGAGCATCCTTTGCTGACCCCGTCCGTGATCTATGTCGATGGCGGCCGCTTGTTCTTTGGCCCCGCCGCCCTCGATCACGCACGCCGCGGCGTCGAAACTCAACGCGACCCGTTGCTTTCATTTAAGACCGTGCTCGGCGCCACCAATGTCGATCAAGCGCTCGCACAAAAGCTGCGCCCGTCGATGGACCCGACCGGCACATTCATCAATCGTGACGCGCTCGTGCTTTATCTCGCCTATCTGGACCAGCTGATCCGTGAAGCGATCGAACTGGCGCCGAACATCCCGAACGCTGTCGTCAACGCCAAGCGCCGCTATACCAGCCCCGTATGGAAGCCCGGTAGCGGCGCCGACAAGACCTTCGAGGCGATTTTCAATGAAGCCGCGGCCGTGTCGCAAAAGCTCGGCAAGCTCTTTCACGCGCAGGAAGGCATCTCCATCGCCCAAAGCAAGGACGCCCTCGACAAGGCGCGCCTCCAGCCGGGTAATGGCATGCTCGAGACCGGCATCTTCGAGCCGCACGCCGCAGCCGCCACGGCGCTTGCCTTCACAAGCGCGCCGACACGCTTCGTGCTCGTCTTCGATATGGGCGCGGGCACCGTCGACTTCGCCGCATTCGATTTCGACGAAAGCACTGAGCCGCCGGCGCTTACAGAGATCAAGGAGGCGCGCCAGTGCAGTGCGCTCGCCGGCGACGAGATCGACCGCATTCTGATCGAACTGTATCTGCGCAAGCGCGGCGGTGAGAAGAGCCGCGAAGACGAGTTGCGGCTGCTGCGCACCGCCCGCCTTTCGGCGCGCGACATGAAGAAAGAGCTCTTCACCACCGGCAAGACCTCGCTAAAGACCAGCGGCTGGATGGCCACCACCATTCGCATCAATGAGCTGATGGAAGACCAGAACTTCCGCACCTACCTGACCGCATTGCGCAACACGATGGCCGCGAGCCTCAACGTCGTGCTGCAGCGCGCCGAAGCCGTCGGCGCGACCGCGGTGGACGTCGTGTTGGCGGGCGGCGGATCAAACCTGCCGTTCATGCCTGATCTGGTGAAGAGCGCCGCCCAGGTGCGCCCGCACAACATCCAGGTGCGCTTCGGTCCGCTTTCGCCAGCGAACCCGCTCTACAACAGCGTGGACCCATCGTTGCGCGACATCTTCCCGCAAATTGCGATGTCCGTCGGCGGCGCGCTCGTGGAAATGATGCCGGCGCGCTAAGCAGCGTCCTCCGCGACGAAGCCCTTCCAGGTGCGCATGTAGTTGACGAACACCTCGCCCAGCGCCTCGCTGCGAAGGTAATCCGCCGTCACTGGCGTCGCGATCGGCTTGAAGCTCGGGTCGGCGGCGACGCGGTTCGGGAAATCATGGTGCAGGATGGCGCCGCGCCCAATGACGACGAAATCCAGCCCCTCGTCCATGCAGCGCGCGCATTGTTCGCCAGTCATGATCTTGCCTGCGGCGCCCAAACGGACATTTTTGCGCTCAAGGTTCGCGAACACTTGCAGCAGGGTCTGCCCTTTGAAGCGTTCGTCCAGCGGCTCCTTGAACACATCCCAAAGCGACATATCCAGGTAATCAATCTTTTCCTCGCGCAACAGAAGCTGCGCCAGATCACGAATCTCGGCGATGTCCATGTCGAACCGCTCTGGCGAGAGTCGCACGCCCAGCGAGAAGCCTGGCTTGGTCGCCGCGCGCACACCATCGATGATCTCGTGCAGAAGGCGCGCACGGTTCTCCGCCGAGCCGCCATATTGATCCGTGCGCTTGTTGATGCCGCCGCTAAGGAACTGACAGATCAAATAGCCATGCGCGCCGTGGAGCTCGACACCGTCGAAGCCCGCTTGCTCCGCACGCCGCGCCGCTGCGATGAAGGCGTCACGCGCCTCATAGACTTCATCGAGCGTCATCGCCCGCGCTTTGAACTCTTCATTGTCGGAGGGACAAAGCGGCGCGTGACCAATCACGTTGGCCATCGCCCGCATGCCCGAGTGCTGAAGCTGCACCACCGCGTGCGTGCCGTGCGCCTTCAGCCCAGCGGCGAGACGCGTCAGTCCGGCGATGTGCTTGTCGTCATGCGCGCCGAGTTGGCCCGGGAATCCAAGTCCCGCCGGCAGGATCGAGGCCGCGCACGTCATGGTGAGCCCAAACCCGCCTTCGGCGCGTTTGGTCAACCACTTGTATTCGTCGTCGCTCAGCACGCCGTCAGCGCCGCTTTGCAGATTGGTCAGAGGCGCGAGCACGAAGCGGTTCTTCAGCGTTGCGCTGGATTTCAGGGGGAGTGGTTCGAACAAATTGGCCATGGGCGGAAACTTAGACATGGGGCGACGCCGCCGCCAAGGCGCCGCTAGGGCATCACTTTGGATGTAGGATTGCGCGGACCCGCTCCGTCCTTGGGACAAACAGAGGAGATCCAAATGCGGAAAATTATCACCGGCGCCTTCCTGACTTTGGATGGCGTGATGCAGGCGCCAGGCGGCCCGACCGAGGATCCTACGCGCGGGTTCGAGCATGGCGGCTGGGTGGTTCCACACATGGACGAAGCCCTAGGCGCCGAGATCGATCTCTGGTTCCGCGACCCGTACGATCTGCTCCTCGGCCGCAAGACCTACGAGATTTTCGCCGCGCATTGGCCCTACGCCGAAGGCGGCCCAGACGATGGCATCGCCGTCCAGTTTAACCGGATCACGAAATTCGTGGCCACCCGCTCGGGTGATGTCGACACGAGCTGGAAGGGCACCGTTGTTTTGCGCGATGCGGCAGCCGACGTGGCCAAGCTCAAGCAGGAAGATGGCCCCAACCTCGTCACGCAAGGCTCCGGCGACCTCATCCAAACCCTGCTCGCCCACGATCTGATCGACGAGATTCATGCGATCACGTTCCCGATCGTGCTCGGCCGCGGCAAGAGACTCTTCGGCGGAGGCGCAAAGCCCCTTGGCTTCAGACTGCTCAGCCATGGCGTGACGCCGAAGGGCGTGACAATCGCGCGGTATGCGCGCACCGGCGCGGTCGAGACTGGCGATTACGCGCTCCCTGAACCCAGCGTCGCCGAACGCGCGCGCCAGGAGCGGATGAAGCGTGAAGGTTAGAGTGTGAAGCTCGCGAGCTTACGCGAGAAGTCGGTGGCGGCGGTGGACCAGCCCTCCGAGAAGCGGTTGACCTCCGGCGCAATCACTTCGTCGTACTGGATCGCGAACATCGCTAGCGCCATGAACACGAGGCCCGCGCACATGCGCCATTGCCTGTCGAAAGCGCTGCGGACGTTGTGCTTCAGCTCGGCGGTGTCGAACAGATGAGCAATCATGGTCGGCGCTCGTTGTGTTTAACGTGCGTCAATCATGACGCGCGAACAGTAAACAAGCGCTTGCCAAAAGGTTTACGCGAGCCCGAACTACACATGAACTACAGTCAATCGTAGCGTATGATGAAACGCTTCTTCATCGGCACGATGACACGCCACACGCCGACGAAGCCCGGCTCGATCACAAAGGAGTCGCCTGAGCTAAAGCGCTTCGTCTCACCGTCCTCATCGGAAACGATTTCGCATACGCCTTCCAGCATATGGCAGAACTCCCACTCGTCATAGCGCACCCGCCACGCTCCGACCGTGGCGCTCCACACGCCGACGAACACCTTGCCGTCGCGTTCGTATTCAAGCGCCGTCGTTTCGATCGGCGCACCTTCGACGAGCCGATCGGGCGAGATCGGACCAGATTCCGCTGGTGCGGTCTCATCGAGATGATAGAGCTTAGGCATCGAGGACTTAGCGTTGCACAGGCGCGACACTCGTCCAAGTCATCGGAGTCATTATGGGAGTGCGACAGGCAATCTTGGCGCTCATGGCGTCATGCGCGATGCTTGGTGTTTCACACGCCACGGAGACCGTAGACAGCACTGAGGCGGACCTATCCTGCCTCGTCGCCTCGCTGCACCTCATGAATTCGAGCGTGCCCGAGCAGTCGCAAGCGGGCATTGCCTCTTTCCTGTATTGGCTTGGCCGGGTGGATGGCGGGGCGCCGGACCTCGACCTTGAAACGCGGATCGCAAACCTTTCGCCCGCCTTCACAAACGAGCACCTCAACGCCGAGTTGGTGCGGTGCGGCACGGAGATGCAAACACGCGGCGCCGAAGTCCAAGCCATTGGCGACCGTCTTCAGGCGCGCGGCCTCTAGCTTCCAGCTGCGTCGTCCGGCTTGGGCTTTGCCTCGAAGCCCGCCCAACGGCCGAACATTTCCTCGGCGCGGCGAAGGTTCTTGTCGAGCGAGGCCATCGTCTTGGCGAAATCGCCGGCGCTGTCGCCGCGCCAAGCCGCCCGCGCCTGGCCGATAATCACACCGAGGCCCTGCGCGCGCGCTTGGCCGGTCATGCCGTCCGCCTCCATGCCTGCGATCGCCAGCACCCAGCGCGCGCAGCGGACGTGCCGCTGGTGCGCGGCGGCCATCAAAGTTGGATCGCGGTCGACACCGTGTTCCATCGCCAGCACCGCCGCACGATGTGGCTCCATGGCTTCGAAGCGGCGCATGATCAGTTCGAAGAGCCGGTCCCGCACACTTTGGTTGGGGTCAAGTTGGTTGAGATCGTCGGCAATCGCGCGGTCGAACGCCTCCTCCACACAATCCACCGCTTCCCAAAGCGTCGCCCCGTAAAAATCCGAGACCGGTCGCGCCGCCGCGTCGGCCAGACGGATGAGCGTCACCTCGCGCCACGGCACGCTGCCGGCCAGCGACAATGCGGCCCGCGCCAAGTCGCGGCGAATTGAGGAGTCGAGGTGCGCCATGAGGTCCTACGTGCGATGAAAACTCGCGCGATCAAGGCCAGCAGCGGAGCCTGCGTCAAGGGATTAAGGGACCGGGCGCGGCAAAGAGGTCTATCACGAGGCCAGGACGAATTAGCGCTTGCCCAAATCGCGCGACCGTTGTGCCGCCGCGCTCACGGCCCGGCGCAAAAGCGGCCCAAGTCCGTCTCCGGCGCCCAGCACGTCGAGCGCCGCTTCCGTGGTCCCGCCAGGCGAGGTCACTTGCTTGCGCAACGCTCCCGGCGGTTCGCCCGTCTCCAGCATTAGCGCACCGGCGCCCGCCACAGTCGCGCTCGCCAGCCGCATCGCCGTCTCACGATCCAGCCCCTCCTGCTCGGCCGCCGCCGCCAGCACTTCAGCGAGCAAGAATACATAGGCGGGCCCGGACCCTGACACTGCCGTGACCACGTCCATCAATCGTTCGGCCGCGATCGGCTCCACCGTCCCCAACGGCTCCAGCAATTGCTCGATGAGTTGACGATCTTCGGGCGCACAAGCGGGCGACGCGACATAGGCTGTCACCCCGCGTCCGATCTTGGCAGGCATGTTGGGCATGGCCCGGATCACCCGTTGCCCGCCCAATTCCCGCGCCAGCGCTTCCATCGGCACGCCCGCCATGACCGAGAGAATTCGAGTCTGCTCGCCGACAAAGCGCTTCGCTTCGGCGGCGACCGTGACGAAGGCCTGCGGCTTGACGGCCAGCACCAAGACGTCGACCGGCCCGCCCGCACTCGGATTTACGACCGCGCCGACCGCTTCAAGTTCGCGCTCAAGCGCAGGATCGAAGTTCGGCTCCACGACGGTGAGCGAAAGCCCTCCGCCTTTGCGCACAGCTTCGATCCAGCCCCGCACCAAAGCGCCCCCCATGGCGCCAGCGCCAACGAGGGCAATGGACGGGGCTTCGAGTGCGCTCACGCTTCTCCTAGCGTCTCAAACAATGACGCGGCGGACGCGTCTTCGGCGGACATACCGCCCATGATCAGAAAATGGAATGCCGGCTGAAACCGCTCGGCCGCATCCATCGCCGCGGCCAGCATGGCCTGCACTTCGCCGACCGAAATCTCTTCCCGACCGATCATCGGCATCGCGTGCCGGAAAATGATCGTGCCATCGTCCGACCAGACGTCGAAATGGCCGAGCCAGAGATTTTCGTTGATCAGGCCGGCGAGCCGCACCGCTTCCGCGCGGCGCGACACAGGCGCCTGAATGTCGAAACCCAGCGTGAACAGTAGCGCCGGAAGCTCATGGCGCATGCTGAAGTAGCCGACCGTTTCACCAGACGAACATTTAAAGGAGAAGTGGACGTCCCCGTCCTCCGCGCGCTCGCAAGAGAAGCGATCGTCGCAGCCAATGACGGCTTCCACCGTTTCCAACGGATCGCCGGTGCTTACGACTTCGTCGTCGAGATAGAGATCCATGAGCGTCCCCTTCGCGAGCTCAGAGCCGCCCCCGGCGGCACAAATGGTCTCTTCGCCTTGGCCGCGCGCCTTAAGCCGACGCGTCGAATCGAGCCCCGTACAACAAGGTAAGCGCTTGGGAAGTTACCTGGATATTACCGGGGCAGTTTTCTCACCGTCTGAGACAGTGAAGTGTTTATGAAGCCCGGTCTTTGAGCAGCGCTTCCAGGGCCGCAAGTCGGGTGCGGAGTTCGTCGGCTTCGGCGCGGGCGTCGGCGGCCATTTGCTTTACCGCCTCGAATTCGTCGCGGCTCACGAGGTCCATTTCGGCGACGAAGCGATCCGCCTGGGCGCGCATGAAGCTTTTGGCTTCCAGGCTGGCGCCTTGGGCTACGCCCATGGCCCCCGTCATCAAACGGGCCAGATCATCGAACACCGAGCTTGTCGTTTGCATGTGGACCGATCCTTTCGGCCTAATTAGAAGCCCGGCTTGAGCCGGGCAATGCGGCCAATCAGCTAAAACGAAGGGCGCCAGCCGGTGATCTTAGAGGCAATCCAATTCCCCAATATCGACCCCGCGGCGCTCACTCTGCCCGGCTTCGAGCTATTTGGGACGCAACTCGGCCCCTTCCCGCTGCGCTGGTACGCGCTGGCCTACATTGTCGGCCTGGTGCTGGGTTGGCGCTGGATGGTCTGGTTGATCCGGCGCGACAAGCTCTGGGCGCCGGGCAGACCCGCCCTCTCCGTACCGCAAGCCGATGACTTCTTATTCTGGGCGACGCTCGGCGTGATCCTTGGCGGCCGTATCGGCTACGTGCTCTTCTACAAGCCCGACATGATCTGGAAGGCGCCCGCCGAAATCCTGCAAATCTGGCAGGGCGGCATGAGCTTCCACGGCGGCCTGATCGGCGTGGCGCTGGCGGCCGTCTGGTTCACGCGCCAGCTGCATGTGAACGAAGAGCATTTCGCGTCGCTCGCAAAGAAGCATGCCGTTGCCGAGCCGCCCGCCGCAGAGCGCAAGAATTATGTGCGTCTCGGCGAACTGGGCTGGGTGAAGAAAAACGAAGTCGAAAGCGCGCGCGAGAAGTCGAAGACCGACAAGATCGATCTATTGCGCCTGGGCGATATCGCCGCCGCCGCCGCCCCGATCGGTCTCTTCTTTGGCCGCATCGCCAATTTCATAAACGGGGAACTCTGGGGCCGCGTGACCGACAGCCCGTTTGGTGTGATCTTCTGCAACGAACGCCTGATGGCGCAGAATGGCGGCTATTGCCCGGCCGGTCTCGATCCGCGCCACCCGAGTCAACTCTATGAGGCGGGCCTCGAAGGCTTGGCGCTGTTTGCGATCATCAATATCGCCACGCTCAAATTTGACAGCCTACGCCGCCCGGGTCTCAACGTAGGCATTTTCCTCGTCTGCTACGGCCTCTTCCGCGCGCTCCTCGAAACCGTGCGCGAACCGGACGCGCACATGCCAGAATCGCTGCGCGGCATCGTCACCATGGGCATGCTGCTCTCGATCCCGATGATCCTTGCCGGCATGTGGCTGATCAATCGCGCCTTCAAGCAACCCAAATTGGCGGCAGCGTGAGCCTGAAAGAAAAACTGATCGATTATATCCGCGACAACGGCCCGATGACGGTCGCGGACTATATGGGCGCTTGTCTATACGATCCGGAGGACGGCTATTACGCAACCCGTCCCGCCATCGGCGGCGCCAGCGCTGATTTCCTCACCGCGCCGGAAGCGAGCCAAATGTTTGGCGAGCTGATCGGCTTGTGGTGCGCGCATGAATGGGATGTGCTCGGTAAGCCTGCCTTCAATCTGATTGAACTCGGCCCCGGCCGCGGCGTGTTGATGCAAGATGCGTTGCGCGCCACGCAGCGCCTGCCCGGCTTCCGCGAGGCCTGCAACATCGTGCTGATCGAAACCAGCGCGCCACTGCGTGATGAGCAAGCACAACGCATCGATGAACCCGAATGGGCATTGCGCCTGGAAGACGCGCCACCCGGCCCGTCGCTCATCATCGGCAACGAGTTCTTGGATTGCATGCCGATCCGCCAATTCGTGCGCGGTGAAGATGGCTGGCACGAGAAGCTCGTCGGGCTAAACGAAGCTGAGCAACTCGTGTTTGGCCTGAGCGCCGCCATCCCCGGCCCCGAAACGGACGACGAACCTGGCATGGTGCGTGAAATCGCGCCCAGCCTGGAAAGCTTCATGTACGAAATCGAGCGCCGCCTGCATGATGCGCCGGCGCGCATGCTGCTGATCGATTACGGGTACGCGCGGCCCGAAGGCGCCGACACGCTGCAAGCGTTGAAGAACCACAAGAAGATCGATCCGATCGAGACGCCTGGTGAGGCTGATCTCACGGCGCACGTCGATTTCGCACGTGTGGCGCAACTCGCCTTGAACGCGGATCTGCAAGTTCACGGCCCCATCACGCAGGGCCAATTCTTACGCAACCTCGGCATCGAAGTGCGCGCCGAGACCCTAGCGAACGCCAACCCACAACACGCGCCGCGCGTGATGCGGGAGTTGAAGCGCCTCACGGACGCCGATCAAATGGGCGCGTTGTTCAAAGTCATATGTCTGTCGAGCCCCAACCTCCCGCCGCCGGCCGGATTCTGAGCGAACCGCCAGCAGTCCAAGCCGACGCGCTGGCGCACGTGCGCCACGGCTTCTTCGGCCGCGGGGGCGGCGTATCAGCAGGCATTTATGCCAGCCTTAATGCCGGCACGGGCTCAAGGGATGAACCAGAGTGCGTTCGCGAGAATCGCCGTCGCATCGCCGCGAGCTTTGGCGCCGCGCCGGACATGCTCGTGGGCGTTCACCAGGTGCATTCGCCGGACGCGGTGTTCATTGATGCGGCTTGGAGCGGCGAGCGCCCGCATGCGGACGCACTTGTCACCACCAATCCCGCCCTCGTGCTTTCCGTACTGACCGCCGATTGCGGCCCAGTGTTGCTGGCCGACAAAGAAGCTGGCGTTATAGCGGCGGCCCACGCCGGCTGGCGCGGCGCCTTCGGCGGCGTGCTGGCCTCAACGGTGAAGCTGATGATCGAACACGGTGCGCGCGCAGACCGCATCTGCGCTGCGGTCGGCCCCTGCATTCAGCAACAATCATACGAAGTCGGCGCCGATTTCCGCGACACCTTCAGCGCGGCTGATCCCGCCAACACCCGTTTCTTCAGCGATGAATTCGGCCCCAAGCCGCATTTCGATCTGCCCGCTTTTTGCGCGCATCAGCTCGCGCTGCTCGGCGTCGGCGACGTCGAGATCGTCGATATCGATACGTTCCGCGATGAGAGATATTTCAGCCATCGCCGCTCCCTCCGCGAGGCCGCACCCGATTATGGGCGCAATTGCGCTGCTATATCTCTCGGCTGAACCAGCACCGCCGCAGCGCGTTGAAGGAGAAGCATGCCATTTGCCTCGCTTACGCCGTATCGCGAAACGCCCATCCCGCCCCCCAAAACTGCGCGCGGCTATCGCGCGTTGCCGATCAAATTCGATGGCGCTGAGAATGGAGAGCCCCTCGTGCGGGCTGCCGATTACGGCGTCGCCGGGCGCAACTACTACGCCGCCTCACGCAACCCGCCCTATTACGCCGCTGTGCCAGGGGCGATCGATGACATCGTCGTCCGCGAGGGCGTGGCCCACAAGCTCGCGGGCGTCAACGCAAAACTGGCCCAAGCCGATCTCGAGCTCTTTCTGTTTGACGGCTGGCGACCGCAGGCTGTGCAGGCTTATTTCCACGATGTTTGGCTGCCCGCCGAGATCAGGCGCCGCAAGCCCGGTATCAGCGAGTCCGAACTGATCGCCGAAGTCGAGACCTATTGGTCCGCGCCGACGATCGACAAGAATGGCCCCTCGCCGCACGCCACGGGCGGCGCAGTCGACCTGACCATCCGCTGGCGCGACGGCGAGCAACTCTGGATGGGCTCGCTCTTCGACGACGCCTCGCCGCTGGCCCACACGCCGCGCTTTGAGTCGCAGGTGGCAGAGTTCAGCTTTTCCGACGACGAAGCCCGCGCCAATCGCCGCTTGCTCTATTGGCTCATGGTCGAGGCCGGCTTTGCCTCAAATCCCACCGAATGGTGGCATTTCTCCTATGGCGACCAGATGTGGGCCAAGCTGCTCGGCAAGCCGGAAGCGGTTTACGGCGGTGTCGACTATGCCGAAAGGCAGACCCCAAAGTCGTGACGTAGATGCAACGGCGCTCGCCCATGTCACGAAAATGCATCAAACCCTTTCCTCACCGCCGAGTCGGAGAGTAAGCAGCCCGCAATCGCGTGAGGGCTCGCATCCGATGAAACTGATCTCCGGCAACGCCAACCAAACACTGGCGAAGGCCATCGCCGAGCATCTCGACCTACCGCTTGCGGAAGCGGAGTTTCGGCGTTTCAAGGACAATGAGATTTTCGTCGAGATCAAGGAGAACGTTCGCGGCGAGGACGTCTTCATCATCCAGTCGACGTCGTATCCCGCTAACGACCATCTGATGGAATTGCTGATCGGCATCGATGCGCTGAAGCGCGCCTCGGCACGCCGCATCACGGCGGTGATCCCCTATTACGGCTATGGCCGCCAGGACCGCAAAGTCGGCGGCCGCACGCCGATCTCGGCCAAGCTCGTCGCCAACCTCGTGGTCACAGCCGGCGCCGATCGCGTGCTCACACTCGAACTGCACGCCGGCCAAATTCAGGGCTTCTTCGACATCCCTACCGACAACCTCTTCTCCACGCCGGTGCTTGAAAAGGACATCCGTGAGCACTGCAAGGACACCACCAAGCTGATGATCGTCTCGCCGGACGTCGGCGGCGTCGTCCGCGCACGCGCGCTTGCCAACAAGCTGGGCGCCGATCTCGCCATCGTCGACAAGCGCCGAGAGAAGGCTGGCGTATCCGAAGTGATGCACATCATCGGCGATGTCGAGGGACGCGACTGCATCCTGATCGACGACATCGTCGATAGCGGCGGCACCCTCTGCAACGCAGCCGACGCGCTGATTGCCAAAGGGGCGACCTCGGTTTCGGCCTACATCACGCACGGCGTACTCTCCAACGGCGCGGCCAAGCGAGTCGATGAATCCAAGCTCAAGGAAATGGTCGTCACCAATTCCATTGATGCGGCCACGCGTACGGAAAAATGCAAGAAGCTCCGCGTGGTTTCAGTGGCGGAGCTGATGGGCAACGCCATCTCGCGCATCGCCAACGAACAGAGCGTCAGCTCGCTGTTCGAGTGATTACGCTGCGCAAAGCCAGCGCCTCGGACATTCCCGCGCTGCACGCGCTGGTCGAGAGCGGTTATCGCGGCGAGAGCGCCAAGCGCGGCTGGACGCACGAGGCCGACCTGTTAGGCGGACAACGCACCGACCCGCAAGCGCTTGCCGACATCATCGCCGATCCAGCGCAGACGATCCTGCTTGCTGAGGACAATGGTGCGCTCGCCGGCTGCGTCCTCATCGCCGACGAGGGCGACCGAAACGGCAAGCCCATCGCCTATCTCGGCATGCTCACTGTGAGCCCGGAACGCCAGAGCGCCGGTCTCGGCCGTCAACTGATCGCCGCAGCCGAAACGCACGCGCGCAAGCTCGGCGCGGCCAGCATGGAAATGACGGTGATCAAGCAACGCCGCGAATTGATCGCGTGGTACCTCCGTCGCGGCTATGTCGATACCGGGCGCGAGGAGCCCTTCCCATTGGACGACGAACGCTTCGGCCTGCCAAAATCCCGCGACCTCGTCTTCATTGTGCTCGCCAAAACGCTGCAATAGCAACGCTTCATTCACTGTAACGCGCGCAAGCGCGTGAACGCTTTTGCAAACGCCATCAAGTAAATTGCCCCACAAAACATTCGGGTGGGCTCCGCGCGTTGACAGAGCGTAAACAAAAATGGGACCCCGCAGAGCGGCGGGCATGGATCAGCGCAGGCGCGCCGATCCTCGTGCTTCTGCTCGTCGTCGCGATGCTCTTCTTGGCGCTTACCGTGAACTTCACGCAGCGCCAGGACCGAAGTTTCGCCGAAGAATCCGCGCACGTGCTCGGAAGCGTCATGGACGCGCGCGCCCAAGCGCTCGCGAAGTTAACGCTCGATTACGCAATGTGGGACGAGGCCTACGAGAACGTTACACTGCGTTTCGATCCAGATTGGCTGGACAACAATTATTATTCCGCCGTCGCGGACGCGCTGATCGTGTTCGATGTCGACGGCGCTGTGCGGCACGAATGGGTCGCCGACGGCGTCGACGATGGCTCGCTCCTGATCGGCGCGGCGCTCGCCGCCGCTCGCGGCGATTTCGCCCTGCCGCAACCGGATGCTGTCGACAGCGCCAATCTCGCCGTTCACTCGGTGATCACCCAGAATGGTCGCTTAGCGCTTCTCTCCGTCGCCGCAATCACGCCGGAGACCGCCTATGATCGCCGGGCCCGCACTGACGCGCCGCCCGACTATCTCGCGATCATCGACGTTCTGACGCCGGAAGACATCGCCACTCTGGGCGCCACGCTCAACCTGGAGCAACTCGCCTTCGCCACCGCCGCGTCGCGCGACCGAGACCGGCTCGCCCTACCTCTCGTGACGCCCTCAGGCCGGCAGATCGGCGCGCTCACGTGGCGCCACGAACGCCCCGGCAGCGCGGCTTTCGCGCTGCAGTTCTGGCCAATCATGTTCTGCCTCGTGCTGATCGGCGTGCTAGCGATCCTGATCACGCGCACGCTCGTGGCCTCGCATGTGCGCATCGCTTCGAAAGCCGAGACCGCGCTTGAGGTCAGCCGCTTGCGTGCCGACTTTATCGCCACGATGAGTCATGAATTGCGCACGCCGCTTAACGCCATCATCGGCTACACTGAACTCATACAAGAGCAGTTGGGCAGTGCGCCCGATCATCAGGTTCTGCGCACGGACACCACCCGTATCCTCGCCGCCGCGAAGCATTTGCGCCAATTGGTCACCGATGTCCTCGACCACGCCCGCATTGACGCCGGGCGCCTCCAACTCAATCTCGAACCGGTCACCGTCGAAGGCATGCTGGAAGAGGTTGTCGAAATCGCCGAGCCGATGGCGGTTGCACAGAACAACGTGCTTTCCATCGTCGATCCGGGTCACGGTCTATACGCCATGGCCGACGACATGCGGCTGCGTCAAATTCTGCTTAATCTCGTTGGCAACGCCATAAAATTCACCAACGGCGGCGACGTCGAAATCAGCGCAGCTCTCCGGGGGGCGCATGTCGAGTTCACAGTACGCGACACCGGAATCGGCATCGCGGCCGACGACCTCGAACGATTGTTTGAGCCCTTTTCCCAGGCCAATACAGACATTCAAAGGAAATATGGCGGCACCGGACTCGGTCTCTCCATTTCACAGAAACTGGCGCACGCGATGGGCGGCTCGATCACAGCCGAAAGCACGCTAGGCAAGGGTTCGGCATTCACCTTGGCCCTCCCGCTCGCCAGCGTCGCGCAGCTCGCGGCTGCATAAAGAAACGGCGACACGGTCTCCCGTGCCGCCGGAGCTCGAAAAAGAGCTAGGGGAGAGCTTATTCGGCCGCGATCTTGGCGGCGGCCAGATTCTCCTTCGTCGGCAGCGGCTTTTCGAGCTGCGCCCAATCGATCAAGACGTCGCCCGCGAGGTCTTCGTACTTCAGCGCTCCAAGCGCCTCGTACTTTTCGCGCACCTTCTCGGTGAGCAGACCGACGCGCTTCAGGTTCGGCATGATGCGTTCGAACAGCAATTCACGGAATAGACCGATCACCATGGAATCCATGATGTGCTTCTTGGCGGCTTCGAGATCGAAGCCGTATTCGCGCATGACGTCGAGACCGAACAAACGATCGCGCATGATCGCGCAGGCTTGGTACGCAAATTCCGCACGGTCCTCGATTTCCTGTTCCGGCAACGCCTTGATCCAATCTTCGAGATAATTCACGCCGAAAGCCACGTGACGGCCTTCGTCGCGCATCACCAGTTCGACGACTTGCTTCAGCACCGGGTCACGCGTGGTGCGCACCGTCGTGCCAAACGCCGCCAGCGCCAGCCCTTCGATAATCAGCTGCATGCCGATGAATTTCAGGTCCCAACGCTCGTCGGCGAGCACCTTATCGATGAGCGCCTTGAGATTGTTGTTGATCGGATAGATGCGGCCGCAGCGTTGGCGCAGATAATGATTGAACACTTCGACATGGCGCGCTTCGTCAAACGTCTGAGAAGCCGCATAGAGCTTGGCGTCCGCCGTTGGGGCGCACGACACGAGTTGCGACGCCACCAACAAAGCGCCCTGCTCGCCGTGCAGGAACTGACTCATGGTCTGCGCGTGCGCCTTCCATGAGAACTCGATCTTCTCTTTCTCGCTCAGCGCCTCGTATTCTGGATAACCATTGAGCGCGCTGAGCGACGGCTCGGACGGATAATCGTCCATGTTACACGGCGCATCCCAATCAATGTCGTCGGTCGGGTTCCAGTTGAACTTCTTGCCAAGTTCGTAGAGCCGGCGAATTTTCGCGTTGGCGCTGTCGTAATCCCAGTTGAACGAGCCGGTCAGCGGCGTGTGGAATATCTCGCGGATCGTCTCCACGTCCTCCATCGTCAGCTTGTCGGCGAGATCGTCGTTCTCAAACGTACGCACCTCTTGTGGGGGCTTATCAACGATGGTGACGCGCATTGTGTTCTCCCTATAAAAATGACGCATGCGTCATTTTTAAGAAAACGCTAATGCGATGAGACGGCATTGATTTCGATCAATCCCCTCGCGCGATTGAGCGCGCGCGATTAGATTCCTCGCCATGCGAGCAACATTCTCGGTCCTGGCGGTGCTCCTTCTCGGCGCGTGCTCGATCGGGGCCGCCGACGAGGGCAGCGAGCGCTTTCCAACCTCGGGCTCATATCCTGCCGGCACAATGGAGCGCATCAGCTTCACCGCTGGGGTCCCCGAAGGCTGGCGCATATCGGCCCTTCAGACCCCGCCCCGCGCCGACGCTGGTTGGAAGGTGGTCATCATCACGGGAACGCCGTCCTGGAGTGAGTATTGGGCCCCCACCATTGCCGGCCTGCCTGAAACCCGGGAAATGATCGTCGCCGACCGTCCCGGCTTCCGCACCTCCGAGCCCGAGGACGCCGTTCGCGATCTGGCCAAACAGGCCGACGCCCTCGCCCCCATGCTGGAAGCGCGTGAAGGCCAGCGTATTCTCCTTGTTGGTCAAAGCTTTGGCGCACCTGTCGCCACTCTGATGGCCGCCCGCTATCCCGACCGCGTCGACGCCCTCGTGCTGGTGTCGGCCTATTTCGGCGACCGGGGCCCGACCGCTCGGCGCATGTTCGGCGCTGGTCAAATGCTACATGGCGTGCTGCCGCGCGACCTGCGCAATTCGATCTCGGAGGTCACGGCCCAGGCCGAACAATTGCCGGCGGTCTGGACTGCCTTCCAGGGCCTGAGCCAGCCCATCGTTTTCATCCATGGCGACGCCGACACGTTCGTGCCCCTGGAGGCCGACCAACGCATCGCCGCCACCTACGGTCATTCCCTGGTTACCGTCCCCGACGGCGACCATTTCCTGAACGCCTGTTGCGTCGCCGCACTGCTCGACACGTTCGAGCGCGCCATTGCCGAGGCCGAAGGCCGACAACCCGCCGCCCCGCCACAAGCGGCAAATGACCCTGATCCGGCTGGCGGACCTACCTTGCGGTGACCGCCGCCATCCGCTAGAAGCCCCGCTTCCATTTTTCCGACGATAGCGGATTTCGAAGGGGCACGGGCCCATGGCCGGCATTGTATTGAACGTTGAACAGCGCGAGCGCACCGGCACGGGCGGCGCGCGCGCCACCCGCAAGGCAGGCCTCATTCCCGGCGTGCTCTATGGCGGCCCGCGCGGCGCTGTGCCGATCGAAATCAACGCCAAGGACGTCGAAATGGCGCTCCGTTCGGGGAAGTTCATCTCGCACATGGTCGAGCTCGACCACAAAGGCGAGCGCCAGCCTGTGATCCCGCGCGCGATCCAGCTGCACCCGGTGACGGATCAGCCGATCCATCTCGACCTCTATCGCGTCGAAGAGAATTCCGCGATCACGGTCGATGTCGTCGTCCACTTCAAGAATCACGAAGCTTCGCCGGGCCTCAAGCGCGGCGGCGCGCTCAATATTGTGCGCCACACCGTCAAACTGAAGGTGAAGGCAAACGCCATCCCGGAAGAGATCGTTGTCGACCTCACCGGCAAGGACATCGGCGACTCAATCCACATCTCGTCGATCACGCTGCCGGCTGGCGCGCGCCCGGTGATCGCTGACCGTGACTTCACGATCGCGACGATCACAGGCCGTAAGGCTGAGAAGGAAGAGGCCCCGGCCGCGGAAGCCGCCCCGGCGGCCGCTGCTGCTCCGGCTGAAAAAGACAAGAAGTAAGGAAGGCAGTCACGCCTTCCTTTCCTGCTCGGGGAAAGACTAGAAGGCGTCCATGCTGCTCCTTGTCGGCCTCGGCAATCCTGGCCCGAAATACGCAGGCAATCGGCACAATATCGGCTTCATGGCCGTGGATGCGATCGCGCGCGCGCACGGCTTCGGACCTTGGAAGAAAAAATTCCAGGGCGAGCTTGCTGAGGGCCACATCGACGGCGTCCGCACGCTGCTTCTTAAGCCGCAAACCTTCATGAACGAGAGTGGGCGTTCCGTCGGCGAAGCCGCGAATTTCCATAAGCTCAACGCCACGGACATTGTTGTCTTCTATGACGAGATCGATCTGGCGCCCGGCCGCTTCCGCATGAAGACGGGTGGCGGCGCGGCGGGTCATAACGGCATCCGCTCGATCATCGCCTCACCCGTCGGCGAAGGCTTCCGCCGCGGGCGCATGGGCGTGGGGCATCCTGGCCAAAAAGAACTCGTGCACCACCACGTACTCAGCGACTTTCACAAAGCCGACGCCGATTGGTTGCAGAAGTTGCTCGACGCCTGCGCCAAGGCCGCGCCGTTGCTCGCGAAGGGCGAAGACGAGAAGTATCAGGGTGAAGTAATGCGATTGGCGCCGGCGGAGAAGGTCAATCCGCGCCAGCAGGCCAATGGGGGCGATGGCGCATGATCCTTCTGGTCCTTTCCTACTTGCCATCGCTGCTTTGCGGCGTGCACGTGGTCCGCACCGGGCGCGAAATGTATTGGCTTTGGCTCTTCGTCATCGCGCCCATGCTGGCGCCTGCTTTCTATTTCTTCGCCGTGCTCGTGCCGGAGATGATGGGCGGGCGCACCGCGCGCAACGTCGGCAAGGCGGCGCGCCAAGCCATCGATCCGGAGCGCGATTTTCGCAACGCCATGCGCGCGCTTGAAGATACGCCGACAGTCGGCAATCGCATGAAGATCGCGCAAGCTGCCGCAGCACTCGGACGCTGGAGCGATGCGGAAGCACAATGGGCGCTCGCAGCCGAGGGCCATTGGGCAGACGATCCTGCGGTGCTCAAAGGTCATGCGGAAGCCCTGCTCGAGCTTGGCCGCTATGACGACGCACTGAAGCGTCTCGAACAATTGCGCGCCCTAGGCAGTGAAGGCGCGACGCCGCAAGTCGCCCTCCTTTTCGCACGCGCCTACGAAGGCCTGGGCCGCAATGAGGAGGCGGACGACGCCTTCCGTTTCGCGGCCGACCGCGTGCCAGGCTTGGAATCCGGCGCGCGCTACGTCGCCTTCATGGCGAAGACCGGTCGCCGCGAAGACGCCGAGATCGGCTTCGGCGAAATCGAGCGCCGCTATTCCAAAATCTCACCGCAACTGCGCGGCGAAGCCCGCATCTGGCGTGACTTGGCGGCCAAGGCGCTTGGGCGTTAACGGATCGAACGAGGGAAGACTATGGGTTTCAAATGCGGCATCGTGGGCTTGCCGAATGTCGGCAAGTCCACGCTCTTTAATGCGCTGACCAAAACGGCCGCGGCGCAAGCAGCAAATTATCCGTTCTGCACCATCGAGCCGAATGTCGGCGAAGTGGCGATGCCAGAACCACGCCTGCAAAAGCTCGCCGCCATTGCTGGCTCGAAAGAGATCATTCCAACGCGCATGAATTTCGTCGATATCGCCGGCCTCGTGCGCGGCGCCTCGAAGGGCGAAGGCCTGGGCAACCAGTTCCTCGCCAACATCCGTGAGTGCGACGCCATCGCCTACGTGCTGCGCTGCTTCGAGAATGACGACATCACCCACGTCGAGGGCAAGATTGATCCGATCGCCGACCTCGAAACCGTCGAAACCGAATTGATGCTCGCCGATCTCGAAAGCCTTGATAAGCGCGTCACCAATCTCGAGAAGAAGGCCAAGGGCGGCGATAAGGACGCGAAACTCACCCTCGACCTCGTGCTGCGCGCCAAGGCGCTACTCGAAGATGGCAAGCCCGCGCGCCTTACCAAGCGCGCGCCGGAAGAAGAAAAAGCCTTCCAGATGCTGCAGCTGCTGACGGCGCTGCCCGTGCTCTACGTCTGCAACGTCAATGAAGACGACGCCGCCAAGGGCAATGCGCATACGGCGCGCGTTGAGGAACGCGCAAAGCAGGAGAACGCCGCGTGCGTGATCATCTGTGCGCAGCTCGAAGCCGAAATCGCCGCACTTTCCGATGACGAACAGGCTGAATTCCTCGCCACGGTCGGCCTTGAGGAGCCGGGTCTCTCCCGCCTGATCCACGCAGGCTATGACCTGCTCGGCCTCCAAACGTATTTCACGGTCGGCCCCAAGGAGGCCCGCGCCTGGACCATCCAGAAAGGCTGGACTGCGCCGCAAGCTGCCGGCGTCATCCACGGCGATTTTGAAAAAGGCTTCATCCGCGCCGAGACCATTTCCTTCGAAGATTTCGTCAAATTCAATGGCGAAACTGGCGCCAAGGAAGCCGGCAAGATGCGGCTTGAGGGCAAGGATTACGTCGTCAAGGAAGGTGACGTGATGCATTTCCGCTTCAATGCGTAACGAGGCCGCCCCTCGGCCAGCGCTGTCCACGTTCGAGCTCGTCGCCATGGTGGCCGCGCTTTCGGCGCTGAATGCGCTGGCGATTGACATCATGCTGCCCGCGCTCCCCGACATCGGTCGTGATTTTGCGCTGAGCAACGACAACGACCGTCAACTGGTCATTGTCATGTATGTGGCGCTGTTCGGCGTCTCCCAGCTCGCCTACGGCCCGCTCTCTGATTCGTTCGGGCGTCGCAGTATTCTGATTTGGGCGCTCGGCATCTTTATCATCGGCTCGGTATTGTGCGTCGTGGCGCCGAGCTACGAACTATTTCTCGCCGCGCGCGCGCTGCAAGGCCTGGGCGCGGCGGCGACCCGCGTGATCTCTGTCGCCGTCGTGCGCGATCTCACCGAGGGCCGACGCATGGCGCAAGTCATGTCGATGGCGATGACCGTCTTCATGATTGTTCCCATCATCGCGCCGGCCATCGGCCAAGCCATCCTCTTCGTTGCGCCTTGGCGCTGGATCTTCGGCGCGTTGCTGATCTACGCGCTCGCCGTCTTGGCGTGGGCGGTGTTGCGCCTGCCCGAAACTCTCCGGCCCGAGCACCGCCGCGCGCTGCAGCCGGCCGTGATTGCGCGCGGCTATCTCGATGTGCTGCGCGAACGGCAAACCGTGGGTTACATGCTGGCGAGCACCTGCCTCACCGCCTGCCTGTTCGCTTACATCACCAGTTCCGAGCAGCTCTACGTTGACGTGTACGAGCTCGGCGTAGCCTTCCCGCTCGCTTTCGCCGCTATCGCCATCGCCATTTCCGGCGGCACCTTCTTGAATTCGCGGATCGTCATGTTGCATGGCATGCGCCGCATCTCGCACACAATGATGCTATGGTTCGCCGCCGCCGCGGGCGTTCACGCGGCGCTTGCAGCATTTCATGCGCCGCCACTTTGGCTTTTCCTGTCGCTTCTGGCGCTCACCTTCAGCGTCTTCGGTCTCATCTCCAGCAACTTCAACACGCTGGCGATGACGCCTGTCGCGCACGTCGCCGGCTCCGCGTCAGCGCTCTTCGGCGCCGTCACCGGCACCGGCGGCGCCATCCTAGGCGCATTGATCGCGCGCGGTTTCGACGGCACGGCGACGCCCTTCCTCACTGGGCTTTTCCTCGCATCGTTAGGCACGATCGCCGCCGTGCTCTGGACCGAACGCGGCCGTCTCCTTTCGGATCCCGCGCCGAATTTTCAGAATGTCGAAACCCGCAACTGATCGCGTAGCCGGAAATAGACTTCGCCCGTCGCGTAGTCGATCGCGATCGCCCGCGATTGCGAGAGCAAATCCATGCCCACCAATAGGGTCGGCTCGTCCTGCATGCTCCACAGGCGGAAGATATGAAAATCACCCAGATAGGCGCGTACATTACGGATGTTGAGTTCGCCGATACGGATGCGTGGCAGCAACATCATGTCCGGGAGCAGCACTGGATCTCCCGCCGTATAAGCGACTGCCGCGCCCCCGCGCGCGCGTCGCTGAATGCGTAGACCGATCGCGTCGCGCAGCGCGAAGTTCGCCAGCGACGTATTCGAGCCGGTATCGATCAGCAGATTCGTGCGCACACCGTTGATAATCGCCCGTATCACAACCAGATGGCCAAAGCGGAGCTCTCCGTCAACGCGCACCCAATTACGTAGGCGTGGCGCCCCGCGCGATGGGATGATCTCGATACAATTGCGATCGAAATCCATGCGCAACCGTCGCCCCTGCATGCCATCGACACCGAGCAAACCCTGCTCACCGGCGAGCATTGGACCGCTGAGCACCGGCATCGTCGCGGGGCCAAGCGCGACGTCGCCATAATTCATAGAATCCACGCGCGTCAGAGGCGCGATGGAAACGCCGTGTACGCTGTGCACTTCACCAGACCCGTCAAGCGTAAGCCCAAGTCGCTCGGCCAAGCCTTGCGATACGGCTGAGCGATTTGCGCCGGTGTCGACGATGAAGCGAAAAGGCCCCGCTCCATTAATGTGCACAGGCGCAACCACCCGCCCAAGTCGGTCGGCCTCCGTTGGTCCATAGGCCGCGTTTGGCGTTGCTTGCGCCTCGTACGCAGCAAGATCGGGTGCATCAAGGCACTCCGCCGCCGCCGACGCGACCCAGGCGCACCACAAGGCGCTGAGCGCCACGAGGGAGACGAGACTCTTCATCTCGGCCCAGAGCATGAGCGTATGCGCTCTGCCACACCAGCGGCATCATGCTCAACTTCCTGCGATCAATGCGGGCACTCGACGAAGCGCTGCTTACATGCGACGGAAGCCGGCATGACCGACACGATCGAACTCATCAGCGGCATCGACGGCTTCACCTTCAGCGCCCTTTCCGCGCAGCCGAAGACGGCGCGCAGAGGCGGCGTCGTCATCATCCAGGAAATCTTTGGGCTCTCGGACCATATCAGCGAGATCACTGAGTTCTTCGCAGATGCGGGATACGCGGCGGTAGCGCCCGGCCTGTTCGATCGCATCGAGCGCGGCTTTCATGCTGGCCATGACCCCGATGGCGTTCAGAAGGGGATCAGCGCCGTCAAGGCATCGCCCTGGAAGCAAGTGATTTCCGACGTCCAAGCCGCCATCGATGCGCTGCCTAAACCAGTATATGTCACAGGCTTCTGCTACGGCGGGGCGGCGACCTGGATGGCCGCCGCCAAGTGCCGGGGCCTGAATGCAGCGGCGTGCTTCTACGGCCGCCTCATCGCCGATCTTCTCGACGCCAAGCCCGCGATACCGACCATGCTGCACTACGGCGCGCACGATACGTCGATCCCGCCAGAGAATTACGAAAGGGTCCGTCTAGCGGCGCCCGACTCTCCACTCTATCTCTACGACGCCGGCCACGGCTTCTGCCGCAAGGGTTCGTCCGATTTCGACGGCGTAGCGCGTGATCTGGCGCTCTCGCGCACATTGGATTGGTTCGCGCGCTGGCCGTGAGGAGATATGTGCATGGCAATTGATCACGTATCCGTCGGCGTCACAAACGTGCGCCGGGCGAAAGTCTTCTATGACGCAGCGCTCGCGCCGCTTGGCATGACGGCGATCTATCCCGTCGAGATAAACGGCCAACTCGTGGGCGTCGGCTATGGGGTGGGCGCCAAGCCAAGCTTCTGGATTCAATTGCCGATCAACGGCCAGCAAGCCACGATGGGAAACGGTGTACACATCGCCTTCCACGCCGACACACGTGCAGCTGTCGACTCCTTCTATCTCGCCGCGCTTGAACAAGGCGGCATAGAAGACGGCAAGCCCGGCCTGCGCACCGAGTATCATCCTGACTATTACGGCGCGTTCGTTCGCGATCCTGATGGCAACAAGATCGAAGCAGTCTGCCACGCACATGGGTGATGAGCCGCCGATCGCCATTATCGGCGCCGGCCCCGCTGGATTGATTGCCGCGGACATTCTGAGCGCCGCGGGTAAACGCGTTGTCATTTACGAACGCATGCCCAGCGTCGCGCGCAAATTTTTGATGGCCGGCCGAGGCGGGCTGAACCTCACACACTCCGAACCGCTCACCCAACTTCTGAAGCGCTACGGGGAGGCGCAGCCACACCTTCAGCCCATGCTTGATGGCTTCACACCCGACGATCTGATCGCCTGGGTCAACGGCCTGGGCCAGGACACCTTCATCGGCTCCAGCGGCAGGGTGTTTCCGAAGGCCATGAAAGCCTCGCCGCTGTTGCGCGCTCTGCTCCAGCGGCTCGCGATCCAAGGCGTCGCCTTCAAAACCAACGCCACTTGGATCGGCTGGACCGAGGACGGCGCGTTGCGCTTCGCTGCGCCCGAACCGCCGCTCAAACCGTCCGCCACACTCCTGGCCCTCGGCGGCGCCAGTTGGCCACGGCTGGGCTCCAACGGGTTCTGGCGCGAAGCCCTCGAAACGCGTGGCGTGGCGATCCGTCCGTTCGCTCCTGCCAATGTCGGATTCAATGTCGCCTGGACGCCCCATTTCCGCGCGCGCTTTGCCGGCCAGCCGCTGAAGACCATCGCGCTCCGCCACCACGACCGCGAAGTGCGCGGCGAAGCGATGATCACCGAATATGGCATCGAAGGCGGCGCGATCTATGCCCTTTCATCCGAACTCCGCGTCGCCGCGCCCACAACAATTCACATCGATCTGCGCCCCGCGCTCAGCCCGAACGACATCGCCGACAAGCTCGAACGCACCAAAAGCGGCGATACGCTCTCGTCCGCGCTGCGCAAGAGACTCGGGCTCACGCCCCTCGCCATCGCCTTGCTGCATGAGAACGGCGCGCCACCGCGCGGGCCGCGCGCGCTGGCGGCGTTGATCAAGGCCATGCCGATCCGCCTCATCGCCGCGCGCACCCTTGAACGCGCCATCTCTAGCGCGGGCGGCGTGCGTTGGGACGCGGTGGGCGAAGATCTTCAACTCCGCGCGATCCCTAACACCTATGTCGCCGGTGAAATGCTCGATTGGGAAGCGCCCACCGGCGGGTATCTTCTGCAAGCCAGCTTTGCCACCGGCGTTCACGCCGCCCGCGCAATTCTACGGTGCGGCTGCGCCGATCGGTAGTGCGGCTTCGCGCAGGCGCGTCACATCCTGCACCGGGGGCGCGCCAAACAAGCGCCGATACTCGCGGCTGAATTGCGAGGGGCTATCGTAACCTACTTCATGCGCCGCACGCGCTGCGTCCATCGCCTCAGCGAAGATCAAGCGTCGCGCTTCCTGCAAGCGCATCTGTTTTTGGTATTGCAGCGGCGACAGCGACGTGACTTGTTTGAAATGCAGATGCAGCGCCGACGTACTCATGCGCGCTTCTGCCGCCAGCGTCTCGACCGAAAATGCTTCGCGGAAGTTCTGCTTGATCCAACCTATCGCTCGGTTGACCTGGCTGAGTTTGGAATCCGCATACGCGAGTTGTCGCAGGCGTGCGCCGAACTCACCCGCGAGCAAGCGATAGAGCAGTTCGCGTTCCGCCAGCGGCGCAAGCATAGGAATATCACGCGGCGTTTCGGCCAGGCGCAGCAAACGCAAGGCGGCATCGAGCAGTTCCGGCGTCGTTTCGCTCAGCGCCAACCCAAGGGACGCGTCGCCGCTCTGAACAGCTGGTCCCATCTCCAACGCCAAAGCCGCGAGCGCCGCGCGGTCGATCTCCAACTTGAAGCAGAGATACGGCGCATCCTTCGACGCCTCGATCACCTGGCCCACCACAGGCACATCGACGGAAGCCGCCAAGAACCGACCCGCATCGTAGTCCAGCACCTGATCCCCAATCAGCACCCGCTTCTTGCCCTGCGCAACCAGGCAGATTGAGGGTTCGTGCAAGGCGTGGAGCGGCTCGGTCGGCGTCGAAAAGCGAAAAAGTCTGACGCGCGGGATTGCCGTTTCATGCGCGCCGTCCACGCCGCCTGTATATTTTTCAATTAATTCAATCATATCAAACAAACGCGGCATGGCGATCGCTCTTCAATCTGCGCTTTATCGCTAGCACATCTGGGAGCGCCTCCAACCGCCGGCAAGTCAGGTTTGGAGTTTTAGGCAATCATCGCGGAGCCCTGTTCTACCGCCCGAAGCCCACTCTGCCCGATCTTCTCCTCATCGCCGGACGCACCCCGCCGGCCCCCAAACTCAACGGAGAAGCCAAATGTCTATCCAAGGCAAAATCGTACTCGTCACTGGCGCCTCGAGCGGCATCGGCGAAGCTACCGTACGCGAACTGGCTGCACGCGGCGCGACTGTTGTGCTCGGCGCGCGCCGCACCGATCGCCTCGAAAAGCTCGTCGCCGAACTCCGCGCCCAAGGCGCGACGGCCGAATTCCAAGCGCTCGACGTCACCAAGCGCGACAGTGTCGCCGATATCGTCCGCTTCGCCCGCGAGCGCTTTGGCAGGCTCGACGTCATCGTCAACAATGCGGGCGTGATGCCGCTTTCGCCGCTCGAAGCCCTCAAGGTGAACGAGTGGGAGCAGATGATCGACGTGAACATCAAAGGCGTGCTCTATGGCATCGCCGCCGTCCTCCCAGTGTTCGCGCAGCAGGGCCACGGTCATGTGATCAACACCTCATCGATCGCCGCTTATCGCAGCATCCCGACCGGCGCGGTGTATTGCGCCACTAAGGCTGCGGTAAACTTCATCACCGAAGGTCTGCGCCAAGAAAACGCTTACGTCCGCACCACGATCATCTCGCCGGGCGTGACGGAATCCGAACTGGCGCACACGATTACACATGAAGCGACCGCCAAATTCATCGACGATTACCGCAAGATCATCATCCCGGCTGACGCCATCGCCCGCGCGGTCGCGTTCGCCATCGACCAGCCCGACGGCGTGGACGTCAACGAGATCGTGGTCCGCCCCACCGCAGCAAACTAAAGACCGATCATGGACATTATCTTCGTCACCAAGCGCACTTTCACGAAGGTGCGGGAAGACGCCCCGCAGACTTATGTCGGGGTCTGGAAGAGCGCGGGCGGCTTTATCCGCCACGAACTTCTCCCCGATGGGCGGTATCTCAAACAGCGTGGCCGCCGCCCAGCCGTCTCCGGCCGCTACAATGTCGAAGGCGACCGCATCGCCTATGAAAGCGACGAAGGCCGCACTTACGAGGGCGTGTTCGCCGAAGGCGCTCTGCGCCAGGCCGATATGCTCTTCTACAAGGTCGATTAACCCAGGAATGGGCGGGCGCTGACACACCAGGGACAGCGCCCGCCCTTGCCGCTCCAGCCCCCCACTGCTAGCTACCGCGCCTTCCCTATAGGACCGCGATGCCGCAGACCTCCGCCACCCTGAACGTGATGCTCGCCGCCGCTCGCAAGGCTGCGCGCGCGTTGGCGCGCGACTTCGGCGAAGTGGAAAACCTACAAGTCTCGCGGAAGGGCCCTAGCGACTTCGTCTCCTCGGCCGACATCAAGGCCGAGAAGACAATCTTCGAAGAGCTCTCCAAAGCTCGCCCCGGCTACGGCTTCGTCATGGAGGAGCGGGGCGAGGTTGAAGGCACCGACAAGTCGCACCGCTGGTTGGTCGATCCACTCGACGGCACCACGAACTTCCTGCACGGGATCCCGCACTTCGCCATCTCCATCGGCCTTGAGCGCGAGGGCGTGCTGGTCGCTGGCGTTGTCTATAACGTGATCCGCGATGAGCTGTTCTGGGCCGAGAAGGGCGCGGGGGCTTATCTGAATGACAGGCGTCTACGTGTCGCCGCGCGCACCGACATACGCGAAGCCGTATTCGCTACCGGCACGCCTTTCCATGGCAAACCCGGTCACCAGAAGGCGCTTGGTGAAATTGAACGGGTGATCGCGCGCAGCGCCGGAATTCGTCGCTTCGGCGCCGCCGCCCTTGACCTCGCCTATGTCGCGGCCGGGCGGTACGATGGCTATTGGGAGCGCGGCCTGAATGCATGGGACATCGGCGCCGGCGCGGTCATTGTGCGCGAGGCGGGCGGGATCGTCACCGAAATAGATGGCGGCGATTTCATGAAAACCGGCGCCATCGTCGCCGCGAACGAGCGCTTGTTGCCGCACCTCCAACAGGCGTTGCGCGGTTGATCGCACGCCATCTCTCGTGAACATTAGCGCCCAATAACAACCCGCCCTCTGAGGCCGGGGCGGGAGGCCAGCGCGCGTGTCACGATCCACAGGCAAAGTCTCAACCCTTGAGCTCATCGCGTTCGCCGCGCCCGCCGCGCCGCTTCTGGCGCTCTCGCTTCCCGTCATCATCTTCCTGCCGCCGCACTTCGCCGAACATCTGGGCCTGCCGCTCTGGGCGGTCAGCGCCATATTCCTGGGCGCGCGCGTGTTCGACCTGCTGATCGATCCCGCCATCGGCGGCCTGCAGGACCGCACGATGCATCCGCTCGGTCGCCGCAAGATTTGGCTCATCGCCAGTGCGCCCGTGCTGATGGCGCTGCTTTGGCTCGTTTTCCTCGGCTTGCCGCCCGGCATCGACCCATGGCTTGCGGGCTTCGCCGTCTTCGCCATGTACCTCGCCTACGCCAGCATGATGATCGCGCATTTGGGTTGGGCGGGCGAATTGCAGCCCACCTATCACGGCCGCACCCAAGTGCTCGGCGCCGTTCAACTTGCGAGCGCTGTCGGCCAGGCGCTCATGCTCATCATCGCGGGCGTCGTGGTCCAGGGCTTTCACGGCTCGAACGCCGACGCGGTCTCAACCATGGGCTGGATCATCTTCGCGCTGATCCCGATCACCACATTGCTTGCCGTCACCTTTGTCAAAGACCCCCAGACGCCGCCGCAACCTCACCTTGGTTTCCGCGAAACGGTCAAGACGCTCGCCGGCAACAAGCTCGCTTTGCGCGTGCTTGCGCCCGACCTGCTGCTCGGCATCGCTCAAGGCGTCTCCGGCGGTCTCTTTCTCTTCTATTTCCAATTCGTACTTGGCTTCGAAAATGAAGCGCAGACGCTGCTCGCCATCTATTTCATGGCCGGCCTGCTCGGCGTGCCAATCTGGTGGTGGCTGGCGCGCGCGCGCGGCAAACACGTCGCGCTGCAGATCGCGCTGGTATTCGCCTCGCTCACCACTGGCGGCATTCTCATCCTGCCGGCGCACGAATTCTGGTTCGCCGCGCCGGCCATGCTTGCGGCCGGCCTCACCAATGGCGGCGGCGTCTTGCTGACGCGCGCCTTAATGGCGGACGTTGTCGATGAGGACGAATTGCGCACCGGCGCGCGCCGCTCCGGTCTGTTCTTCGGGGTGCTGCTCACGACCTCGAAGCTTGGAGTCGCCGCCGGCCCCATCACCTACGCCATCCTCGGCGCTGTTGGGTTCGTCCCAGCGCTCGGCAGCGAAAACTCCGAGCAAGCGCTGCTAACGTTGAGCGTGCTTTTTATCGCCGTGCCGATCGTACTCTATGCCCTTGCGGCGTTGTCCTTGCGCAAGTACCCGCTTGACGAGAAAGCCCAGGCCGAACTCCACGCCGCCATCGCCGCACGCCACGCCGCTTTGGCAGATGTGAAAGAGGAGCCCAGCGCAATCGCCGCGCCAAGCCCCACCACGACCTAACGCCGCTTCAACGCACGGTGCAGAAAGCGCGCGGGATGCAATGCGTCCAGCGTGCGGGCTGACAGCAATTGCGGTTCGCCGCACATTTCCGACGCCAAGCGCTCGCCAAGCAACGGCGCTGACGTCAGCCCACGCGCGCCCAGGCCGCCAAACACATAGATGCCGCGATGTGCGGGCGGCGGAGCATGGCTCGTCACCAGCCGCCCATGCGCCAGGTCGGCATATTGCGCGAGCCATGCTTCGGCATCCGGCAGCGCGCCTGCGACCGGCGCACGATCCGGCGTCGTCGCCCGATACGACACGCGCGAGCTCAGAGCGGCCGAGTCCACGCTCGCGGCAATCTCCGGAGCAATCGCCTGCAGCATTTCGATGTTTTGGATACGGCTTTCCGACGACGGCGCCGCGAGTTCTTCTTGCTCGGCTTTGTCGAACGTCGCGCCAAACAACACGCCGCTATCGAACGGCGCGACGTACGATCCACGCGTGATCGCGCGCTCCGGCGCAGCGCCAGCGCCCCACTCGATCTGCCCGCGCGAAAGCGCGATCGGAATGAAGCGCGCCGGCGCAAAGCGCGTTAGCGCTGCGCCACACGCAAGCACGACCGCGTCCACCTTCAGCATCGCGCGGTTGTCCGGCGCGCGCAGCACCCAGCCGTCCTCTGCTTGATCGATCGACGCCACCGGCGCCTCGAACATCATGTGCGCGCCGCGCAGCATCCTCTCGATCGCTACCCCCGGCCGCACGAGGCCGGCGCGCCTGTACAAAGCGCCATCGCCAAACGCTGCGAACCAATCCTCAGGCAGCGGCGGATCGTTCAACAAATCCGCCAACGCGTCAGCGTCACGCGCACCTGCGCGCTCCTCGACGCCGCACGCTTCAAGCACACCCAATGCCTCATATGCCGCGATCGCCGAGAGGTACGACGCCAGGAAAAATTCCGTCAGCGGCCCGTCGCCACGATCCAAACGCGGCATCACCAGCCCAGCGGGATTGCCGCTCGCGCCAGCGCCCAGCGCCAGCGCCTCATCCAGCACCACCACCTCAATGCCACGCCGCGCCAACGCCTGCGCTGTCGCCGCGCCCGCAATGCCCGCGCCGACGATCGCGACGCGCCTGGGATGCGCCGAGATGTAGGGATAAATTTCATCTCCCCCTCTCCCGTGCGGAGAGGGGGCCAGGGGGTGAGGGGGGTTCAATCGTGCCGACGCCTGGGCGTCGGCACGCCCCTCACCCGCCTCGCTGTGCGAGGCGCCCTCTCCGCAAGAGAGAGAGCTTAAGAGCGTCGCCTCCAGCCGCTCCCGCTTCGCACCGAAGCCCGGCTTCTTCTCAACACTAAAGCCTGCAGCCTCCAGCGCGCGCCGCACGCCGCCAGCCACCGTGAAGCTGGCCACGCGCGCGCCGGGCTTGGAGAGCCGCGCAATCTCACGCGCGATGCCCTCGCCCCACATCGCCTCGTTGCGCGCCGGCGCGAAGCCATCCCAAAACCAGGCGTCAAAGCCATCGCCACGCATGCCGCCCAGCACGCGCTCGGCATCGCCGATCCAAAGCGTCAACGAGAACCCGTCATCTGGAAACCAGAGCCGTTGCGGCCCGCACGCGCGCACTGGCCAGCGTGCGAGCAATTGCTCCGCGAGATCGCCGATGTCGGGAAACTGCGCCAGCGCGCGTGCTGCATCGCACCTTGCGAGCGGGAATGCCTCAACGCTTGAGATATGCAATTTTGCATGAGGTAGCCGCGTCTTTTTCCAGGCAGACCATGCCGCCAAAACGTTCAAACCCGTGCCGAAACCGAGTTCGCAAAGGGCGAAATGATCCCTGCTTCGCCATGTTTCCGGTAATCCAGTTCCAGCAAGGAACACGGCCGCCGCCTCGGCCAAACCACCTTCGCGCGAAAAGTACACGTCACCGAAGGCGGCCGCGCGAGGCACGCCGTCGGTGCTCCATTCAAGCTCGGGCGAAGGCGGCAAGCGCGGCATGACGAAGCCCCAATAGCAAACGAGCCGCCCTTGCGGGCGGCTCGTCGCGAATAAAACGACCTGCGTCGTTAAATTATGGCGTGGTCGCCGGAGCGGCGGCCGGATCGGCCGGAGCGGCAGCCGGGTCAGCCGGAGCGGCGGCCGGGTCGGCCGGAGCTTCAGCCGGAGCTTCGACAGCAGCCGGAGCCGCTTCTTCGACAGCCGGCGCCTCTTCCGTCGTCGTCGACGTTTGGCCGCAGGCCGCGACGCCGAAGGCGAGAACGGCAGCGGCGGCAGCCGCCATGCCCAACTTGAACTTCGTCATAGGTTCTACCCCTCGTCTCAGCACCGGGGTTGAACCCCCGACGCAGGAGCTGACTCTGTGCCTTGGATTAACCCAATTGGCAAGCAGCCGGCCCAGACAGGGGTATGCGTATCTGCATAGCGCCGACAGTCGAGATCATGCCTCGGTGGCGGCGGTCAGCGCTTCTTCGAGCTGGGCGAAGGACGGCTGCATCACCGTCGGCACCGAGCCGCGGCCGATCTCGACCGAAACCTGCGCCGCGTTGCCGTGCAGGTGCGCCACCAGCACGTCGCGAATGATTTTGTAGAATTGACCGTCTTGTTCCGTCACCGCGTTCAGGCGCGACGCCATCGGGCCGACGATGCCGTACGCGAGGAACACGCCCAAGAATGTTCCGACGAGCGCCTTACCGATCATCAGGCCCAGCACTTCAGGCGGCTCATTGATCGCGCCCATCGTCTTCACGATGCCCAGCACGGCCGCGACAATGCCCAGCGCCGGCAAGCCGTCCGCCATCGTCTGCAGCGCGTGCGCGGGATGCAGCGCTTCGTGGTGATGCTTTTCGAGCTGCTTTTCCATCGCGTCCTCGACCTGGTGCGGGTCGTCGAGGTTCATGGTCATCATCCGCAGGGTGTCGCAGATGAAATCGACCACAAAGTGGTCCTTCAACAGCTTCGGATATTTCTGGAAGATCGGGCTTTCGTCGGGCTTCTCGATGTGCGCTTCCAGCGCCACGACGCCCTTCGTCTTCATCAGCTTGGTTAGCTGGAACAGCAGCGCCAGCAGGTCCTGGTAATCCTTCTTGCCCCATTTGGGGCCGGACATGACTTTGGCGAAACCACCGACCACGCCCTTCAGGCCGTGCATGTCGTTGGAGATGATCGTCGCGCCTACGGCTGCGCCAAAGATCATCATGAATTCCATCGGCGCGGCTTCGATGATGACTTCGAAATGGCCGCCGGCGAGCATGAAGCCGCCGAACACCATGCCGAACACAACAACGAGGCCGATAATGGGAAACATAGCTAACGCGTCTTTACCGATGGCGTTCTGCCAACACCGCCTTATGCCCGACCGCGCTTAACGCGCCGTTTCGGTTGATGGATTGAAAGCCAAATCGAGCAGGTCTATCGCTGCTCCTGCAGCCTATGACCGAAGCTTCCCTAGCGTCGCCCCCGCCGCGCCGCCGCCAATTCTTTCTGCTCTTCGCCTGCTTGCTCGTCATCGGCGCCGGCAATTCCATGCTGTTGGCGGTTGCGCCACCGCTGGTGCGCCAATTGGGCCTCTCCGATTCAAGCGTGGGCTGGATTTTCTCGCTCTCAGCGCTGCTCTGGGTGTTTACCAGTCCTTATTGGGGCCGCCTCTCCGACCGCACCGGCCGCAAGCCGATCGCCGCCCTCGGTCTGGCTGCCTATGCCGTGTCTATGGGGTTGTTCGGCGTCGTCGTGATGCTGGGGCTAAGCGGCGTGCTGAGCGGCATGGTGCTGTTCTTCGCGCTCATGTTCGCACGCGCCATCTTCGGCTCGTTCGGCTCCGCCTCATCCCCGGCCGCGCAGGCCTACATCGCCGACCGCACCTCCCGCCTGGAACGGACTGAACAACTCGCCGGCCTCACTGCGGCATTCGCCATGGGCCAAGCCTTTGGCCCCGCCATCTGCGCGGCGCTTGCCGCCTGGGTTGGCCTTGTGTTTCCGATCTGGCTGGTCGCCGCCCTCGCCGCCTGCGCCGCGTTCGCGATCTGGCGCTTCCTGCCGGAGAACACCCCGCCAAAGTCCGAGCGGCCCCGCGGCGGCGACTTCCGCGAGCAGCTCGCGCTCGCGCGCGACCCGCGCCTCTCTGCCTATTTGATCTACGGCTTCGCCCTCTCGGTCGTTTCTGGCGTCACGGTGCAAGTGTTCGGACTCTTCACCATGGACCGCCTCGGCGTCTCGGGCGAAAGCGGCGCCGAACTCACCGCTGCCGGCTTCATGGTCAACGCACTTGCGCTGCTCGCCACGCAAATGGCGATCCTGCCGCGCATCAAACTCACGCCGCGCGGCCTGATGATATGGGGCGCCGGGCTCTACGCGTCCGGCGTCGCCTTCCAGATTGTCGCGCCAAGCCTCGGCGCATTGCTCGTCTCGCAAGCCATCCAAGGTCTCGGCGCAGGCCTGTGCCGGCCCGGCTTCAGCGGCGGCGCATCGGTCGCGGTGCGTCCCGATGAACAAGGCTCCGCCGCCGGCCTCGTCGTCGCCGTCAACGGCGCGGGCTTCGTGTTTTCGCCGATCGTCGGCGGCGTCGCCTACGAAACGTTCGGCATGAATGTACCGCTGATCATCACGGTGATCCTGCTCGTCGCCATGCTGATCTTCGCGCTCCGCAGCCGCCGCCTGCGCAACGTCATGGCCGTCGACCCGCCCCCCAGCGAACCGACGACGCCGTAACGTTCATCCCGCCGCGTCCCGCGCCCGCTCCAGCACAACATCCGTCGCTCGCCCGCGCACCTCCATGCCCTGCGCGCGTTCGAACGCGCGGATCGCATCGCGTGTGCGCGAGCCGATCACGCCATCTGCGCGGCCAGCGCTGTAGCCCAAGCGATTGAGCAGACGCTGCAGCTGGCGAATGCCGGCGCGATCCAGCCCGCGCGGTTCGCGCGCCGGCTCAGCGTCCGCAACACCGGCTTTGACGCGGACTTGCTGCAACAACGCCAAAGTGGGGAAGCCATCGGCCGGCAATTGCTCCGCGGTTTGAAACGCCCGCACCGCGCGTCGCGTGCCCGAGCCGAACAAGCCGTCGACGGCGCCCGCTTCATAGCCGAGCGCATTCAGCAGCGTCTGCAGCTCAAGCGTCTGCTCGCGGTTGAGCGAACCGATTTGGCGGGGCCAGCTTTGCACGAGGCCGCTGCGCCCATCGAACGAGCGGGCCAGCAATGCCACAACAAGCGCATAGCGATCAGAATTGTTGTAACGGCGGATCACACTGAAATTGTGGTGCAGCAACAGCGCCGGCCCTTGCGCGCCCGCCGGCAAGAAGAGCTGCGCCGAGAGATCGCGATGCGCGGCCGGCCATTCGCCGCCTTCGATCGGGCGGACGCCGCGCTCGTTCCAATCGGCAATTGTGCGCTGCGTGCCGTCTGCGTGTGCGTAATCGAAGCCGTTCGGCAAACGCACTTCTTCGAACACCGGCTCGCCGCGACGCCAGCCGCGATCCTGCAAATAATGCGCGATCGACGCCGCCACGTCGCCGCGATTGGTCCAGATGTCGCGATGGCCGTCGCCGTCCCAATCCACGGCGGTCGTCAGATACACGTCCGGCATGAATTGCGGTTGGCCAAGCGCGCCCGCCCAGGACGAGCGCAGCTGTGCTTGATCCGCCAATCCACGCTCGACCATTTCAACGAGCGCCAACAGATATGTCTCGAATTGCTGTCGCCGACGGCCTTCATAGGCGAGCGTCGCCAGCGCCGTTTGCGCGTTCCAATTGAGCGCCGCCTCGCCGTAATTGCTCTCCAGCCCCCAGATGCCGAGGATGATGCCGCTGGGCACGCCATAGCGCTGCTCGACGGCTTCCAATGTGCCGCCAATCTCCGCCTTCAGCGCGCGACCGCCCGCGATCCGGTTCTCGGTGACGCGGTTGGTCACGTAATCCCAGACCGGCGACACAAATTCAGGCTGGCGCTGGTCCAGCTCGATCACCCGGTCGTCAGGACTAATCCCGCTCAGCAATCGGCCCAGCACGGCGGGATCCCGGCCCCGCTGCACGGCCCGGCGCGCAAAATCATCGCGCCACTCGTCGAAGGCCCGGTTCCCTGACGAAGCGAACGTCGGCGGTTCCGGCGCGGGCTGCGCCACCACCGAGGCGGGCCCACAGGCTACCGCCAAGCCGATCGCAGCCGCCAGAATCAAAGCACGCGCCATGAATATCCCCTTCCTCCAGCCCCGCAGGGCTCTAGGGTGCGCCGGTAAACGGTTCAACGCCCCCAATTGACTTCCCCTAAACGGCCCCTTATTGACCCCGCTTCCATTTTCGCCCCGGAAATCTCGGCCATGAAAGTCAAGTCGTCGCTCAAGTCTCTCAAGACCCGTCACCGGGCCTGCCGGGTCGTGCGCCGCAAGGGCCGGGTCTACGTGATCAACAAAGAAGATCCGCGCTATAAGGCGAAACAGGGCTGAATTAGGCCCGATTCTGAGTGCAAAGGCGCCGCCTGCCCTCGCGGGCATGGTGAAACTCGGATAAACTGACGCGATTGAATCGCGATGCGCCAATTCGTTCTGACCCTTGTGATGCTTGTTTCGCTCGCCGCCTGCGGCGTGAGTGAACGCGCTGAGCCGCGCGTCGATCCCGAGCTCGACGGGCTCTTTGCGCAATTGGAGCACGCCGAGGACGCTCAAGCGGCGCAGCCGATCGAGCAAGCGATCTGGAACCGCTGGGCCGATTCAGGCTCGCCGACGGTGAATGTGCTGCTCGAACGCGCCGCCGCCGCCGAAAACGCGGGCGACCCTGACCTCGCCGGCCGCTTCCTCGACCAAGCCAGCGATCTCGCCCCCAACTACGCCGAAACCTGGAACCGTCGCGCCGGCATTGCCTATCAGGCCGAGGATTACCCCGCCGCGATCTCAGCAATTCAGGAAACGCTGAAGCGCGAGCCGCGCCATTTCGCGGCGCTCACGGCGTTGGGCATCATCTACGAAGAGCTCGGGCAGCAACGCGCAGCACTTGAAGCCTATCGCGCGGCGCTCGTGATCCATCCGAATTACGAAGCAGCGATCCAAGGCGTGCGCCGTCTCGAACCGCGCGTGGACGGCCGCGACGCATGATCTTGTGGCTCGCGGCCATCGCGGTCGCGCTTGTGGTCGCGGCGTTTGCGCTGGCCGCGCATGCGCGGGCCTACACGCGTAAGGTCGAAGCGCAATTTCCACCCACAGGCCGCTTTGTCGACGCTGAAGGCGCGCGACTGCACGTGCGCGAAGCCGGCTTGCCCGGATCGCCGCGCATGTTGCTCATCCACGGCGCAAGCTCGAACCTGCTGGAGCTCTGGGGCCCGCTCGCGGACGAGTTTTCGCCGCTGCATCGCGTCATCGCCTACGATCGCCCCGGCATGGGGCATTCCACGCGCATGAAACGCGACGCGCACACGCTGAAGGTTCAGGCGCGTTGCGCCGCACGTGTGCTGGAGCAAAGCGGCGAAGGCAAAGCGCTGATCGTGGCGCATTCGCTGGGCTCCGCGGTCGCACTACGCCTCGCGCTCGATCACCCGCATCTCGTCAGCGGCCTCGTGCTGATCGCGCCCGCCGCGTGCCCGTATCCTGGCAAGAATGCGTGGTGGGCGCGGCTTTCGGCGACGCCCGTGCTCGGCGACATTTTCTGTGGATTGCTGATCCCGTGGCTGGCGCCGCCGATGAGCCCCGCGAGCGTCGCCAATAATTTTTGGCCTGCGCCCACGCCTGTGAATTATCTTAACGAAGCTGGCGTGCCCCTGATCTTCCGCCCGCGCGCATTTCGCGCCAGCGCGCTTGATGTCGTCGCCACCAATCGCGAATTCGCCGCGCAACAGCCGCGCTATGGTGACTTACTCACACCCGCGATCATCATCACGGCGGAGAAAGACCGCATCGTCTCGCCCAAGCGCCACGCCCGCGCGCTTGCATCACAACTCCCCGCGGCGGAACTCGTGATCGCACCTGACACAGGTCATATGCCGCATCGCCTGAGGACAGACCTAGTCGTCGCCGCGATTCGCCGTGTCAACGAGATGGCGGCGCCCGCCCCCCAAAGCTAACCTTTCTCAACGATTCGATTCTCGAAACGATATGGGTGGGCACATGCCGGATTTTGGTGGAACGGAAACGGTCGCTGCGCCGCAATCGCTGACGCAAGCAACGCAAGAGAAGCTGCGCCAGCTGGTCGCGCGCATCGAAAAGCTTGAGGAAGAAAAGAAGTCGATCGCCGACGACGTGAAAGAGACCTACGCCGAAGCCAAGGCCCTCGGCTTCGACACCAAAGTGCTTCGCCAAGTGATCCGCTTCCGCAAGCAGGACCGCCAAGAGCGCGAAGAACAAGAGATGGTCCGCGATCTCTATCTCCACGCGCTGGGCGAGATTTAGGGATTGGGTTTTGGGGATTAGGGATTGGGGATGACATTGCGGCGGAAACGTCGATCATAAGGCGCGACGTTCCCCAATCCCCAATCCCGATCACCCAATCCCGTGCCAAGAGACGTCGATCCCAAGCAAACGCGCAAGGCGCTGCGGATCATCCGCAAGCTCGCCGCCAAAGGCAGCGCGCCGGAGACGATCGATCCCGAAACTGGCGAAGTGAAGCCCGGCGAAGGCGCGGTTGATTATTCGGAGTGGGAAAGCGAATTTCTGACCGACGTCGACAAGCGCCTCGAAAAATACGGCAGCGCCTTCAACGATCTCAGCAAGGGCCGCCGCGACGACGCCCTCTCCAATTTGCAAACCGTCAAGCTCAAAGAGATCGCCGCCAAGGCCCGCGGCAAGAAACGCAAAGGCCTGACGACGAAGAAGCCGTTGGGTTGGAAAAACCGCCCGCCGCCCAGGCAGCGCGATGAGGATTAAAACCCGAGCTGCGCGCGCATTTCAGGCGACAGCCAAATCACCAACGCCGCCACATTAATCACCATAGCGCACCAGAGCAGCGCCGCGAACGGTTGTTTGCGGGTTTTGTGGCGGAAGAGCCGCTGGCCGAGCAACGCGCCGGCCGCTCCGCCAAAAAGCGCTAAGCCTAGAAGCGTGTTTTCAGGGATGCGCCGCATGCGCCGCTCGGCGCGGCGCTTATCCCAACCAAATGCGAAGAACGCGACGACGTTGATGCCGAGGATCGCCAGCATCAACGCCATCACACACTCCCTTAGCCTTCAGCAGCGGCCTTCTCTTCGAGGCCGTATTCGCGCAACTTGCGGTACAAGGTCGAGCGGCCGATGCCGAGGCGGCGCGCCACCTCCGACATATGACCGGCATAATGATCGATCGCCAATTCGATCAAATCGCGCTCGATCTGTTCGAGCTGACGCAGATGGCCTTCGGCATCGAACACCGTAACTGGATTGTTCGATACATCGGACGCCGCTTGCATGACCGCGTTGAAGGTCGCCGTCGCTTGCGAGACATGATGATCGTTCGCCGGCACAGGCACGTCAGCCGGCAGCACGTCATTAGCGGCGGCGAGCGGCTTCAGGCCCGAGATTTGTGGGAAATCCTCCGGCTGCAACAACTCGCCTTCGCAAAGGATCACGGCGCGGAAGATGCTGTTCTCGAGCTGGCGGACGTTGCCCGGCCAATCGAAATTGGTCAGCATCTGCATCGTCGCGGGCGAGGCGCCGCGCACATTGCGGCCCTCTTCGGCGTTGAAGCGCGCAATGAAGCGCTGCACCAATGCCGGCAAATCTTCCTTGCGCTCACGCAGCGGCGGCGCTTCGATGGGGAAGACGTTCAAGCGATAATAGAGGTCTTCGCGAAATGCGCCGTCGGCGACGAGCTTCGCCAAATCCTTATTGGTCGCGCTGATGATCCGCACGTCAACCTTGGTCGGCCGCTTGCCGCCGACGGGATCGACTTCGCCTTCTTGCAGCACGCGCAGCAATTTCACCTGCATGTCGAGCGGCAATTCGCCGACTTCGTCCAAGAACAGTGTGCCGCCGTTCGCTTCGACAAACTTGCCGGCATGATTGTCGGTCGCGCCCGTGAAGCTGCCCTTCACGTGACCGAACAGAATGGACTCAACCAGGTTTTCCGGGATCGCGCCGCAATTCACCGTCACGAACGGACGGCCGGCGCGCTCGGACGCGCCCTGGATCGCACGCGCCAGCAATTCCTTGCCGACTCCACTTTCGCCGGTGATCAACACCGGAATGTTCGAAGCCGCCGCGCGTTTGCCCATACGCACCACCGGCGCCATCACCGGCGCGTTGGCGACCATATCGTCAAAACCCATCTGACCATTGGCGCGCTTCTTCAAGCGCACGACTTCGGTCTTCAAGTTCGACATTTCGAGCGCGTTGCGGATCGAGACCATGATCCGTTCTGGCGACGCCGGCTTCACGAAGAAATCAGAAGCGCCCGCTTGCATCGCTTGCACGACCGTATCGATGCCGCCCGACGCGGTCAGCACGATGCACGGCAGATCGCCGCGCCGCTGACGAATTTCTTTCAGCGCCTCCTGCCCGCTCATGCCTGGCATGATCAGATCGAGAAGCACGATATCGATGTCCGCGTGCGTTTCGACGGCTTCAACCGCTTGGGCGCCGTTCTCAGCCGCACGTGTTAGAAAGCCATTGCGCTCCACGGCCGCCTGCAAAAGACGACGCTGCGCCGGATCGTCATCGACGATCAGGATAGTCTTGCCCATGTCACCACCAACCAAATACGTCGCGTTTCTCTGTTGGAAACGCTGATCGTTGGCGGGACCGTAACCAAAGGAGGTTCAGGTCGCGTTAAAATGGCACACTGAAATGCATTTTCCTAAGCGCTTTCAGGCACTATCTAAACAGCGTGTTTACTATGATCGCCCGCGCATGACCGACAAAATAGACCCAGAACGTAACCGCATCACTGCGCGCATTGGCCGTGTGGCGAGCGTGGGCGCGAATATTTCTGGCGCCGTTGGCGCGCGCATGATGGGCGCCGATCAGCAAGCGCTGGCGCGCGCGGTGCGCCAAGCTTTGGGTCGCTCCAAAGGCCCGCTCATGAAAGTGGCGCAGTTGCTTTCCACCATCCCCGATCTATTACCGCAAGCCTACGCGGAAGAATTCCGCAAACTTCAGGCGCAAGCGCCGGCGATGGGCTGGCCATTCGTGCAGCGTCGTATGCGCGCCGAGCTTGGCGAGAATTGGGAAAGCAAGTTTGCCAGCTTCGAGCGCGAAGCCGCCGCCGCCGCCTCGCTCGGCCAAGTGCACCGCGCCACGGCCCACGACGGCCGCGCGCTTGCCTGCAAGCTGCAATACCCAGACATGGCCAGCGCCGTCGAAGCCGACCTCGGCCAACTCAAGACGCTGCTTGGCCTCTTCAAGAGCATGGATGGCTCAATTGATTCATCGGAGGCCATTCTCGAAGTCGGCGACCGCCTGCGTGAAGAGCTCGATTATGCGCGCGAGCTAAAGCACATGCGTCTGTTCGCGGACATCTTCGCTGACGAGCCGCGCATCAAGACGCCCGAACCTTTGGAAGAGCTCTCCAGCAAGCGCCTGCTCACCATGACCTGGCTCGAAGGCCGCGGCCTGATGCATTGGCTCGACGCGCCGCAGGACACCCGCAACCGTATCGCCGAGCTCCTCTTCAAAGCCTGGTGGGGGCCGATGACGCATTATGGCGTCATCCACGGCGATCCGCACCTCGGCAATTATGCACTCACCGAAAACGCCGAGCGCCTGCATCTGCTGGATTTCGGCTGTGTCCGCATCTTCCCGCCACGCTTCCTCGACGGCGTTGTAGGCCTCTATCGTGGGCTTCGCGCCGGCGACATGGATCAAGTCGCGCACGCTTACGAGGTCTGGGGCTTCAAGAACCTCAACGCCGAACTGATCGAAGCCCTGACAATGTGGGCGCGCTTCATCTATGGCCCGATGCTCGACGACCGCGTCCGCACCATCGCCGACAACGTGCCGCCCGCCGAATACGGCCGCCGCGAAGCCATGGAGGTCCGTAAGCGCCTGAAGACGCTTGGCCCGGTGCTGATCCCACGCGAATTTGTGTTTATGGACCGCGCCGCCATCGGCCTGGGCGCCGCGTTTCTCCACCTGCGCGCGGAAATGAACTTCGCGCAAATGTTTAGCGAGAGCATTGAAGGCTTTACGACGGAAGCGCTCGCGCAGCGCCAGGCGGAAGCTGTGAAGCGCGTCGGCCTCGCGGACGCGATCAGCCAGCCATGATCAGCAGCGCACCTTGGTGCGCCGCCAAAGCCGCCACCAGCGCGCCTTGCGCGGTCGTGCGAACCACCGCCCGCGTCGAGCCGCCCCAGCACGAGGCGAATAGAACCAGACTCGAAATCGCGGCCGCCGGCGCGATCCAATAGATCGCCTCGCTCAGCGGCGTCAGCAGACTGGTCATCGGCCAGGAGAGCAGCGCCGCGCCATGCAGCGCCGCCGCCGTCGCACATCCCCGTGCGTCGCGGCGCAGCGCGTCCACCAGCGTCAGCGACGTGAGATATAGCGCGAAGGTGATCGCCACAGCCGCCGTCCCGATCACCACCCACGCCGAGGTTCGGCCCGTCATGATCGCCGCGGCAAAGCCTATCAGCGCCCCGATCGCCACTGCCCCGGTCAGCAACACAAGCCGCTCGGAGCGGAGAAAATGATCGCGCGTCCCGGGGACCGAAACATTTGTCCGCCCGGCCGAAAGCATTGCATCGTACGCCATGAGGGTTAGCCCCGCGTGTCAGTCCATCCACCCGGCGCATCAACAATCGCGGCGGACTCTTGTTCCGGAGAATTTTGCGCAAGGCTCCCCAGCGCTCACGCCACTTGCGAAGCACCTACGCCGTATGCGTTATGGAACCGACGCGCGGAGTATCTGATGGAAGACAAATACGCACTGATTACGACCCTCGTGGCCGCGATCGTGCTCGCCTTCATGCTCGGCTTTGTCGCACAGCGCCTGCGACTCTCGCCCATCGTCGGCTATCTGCTTGCCGGCGTCGCCGTCGGGCCCTACTCGCCGGGTTTTACCGCCGACGTTGAACTCGCGCTTCAGCTCTCCGAGATCGGCGTCATTCTCTTGATGTTTGGCGTCGGCCTCAAAATCTCGATCGACGACATCTGGTCGGTGCGCTGGGTCGCGGCGCCCGGCTCGGTCTTCCATACACTGCTGTCGGCCGGTCTGGGCTGCGTCGTCGGCCTCGTGCTCGGCCTGCCATTTCTCGAAAGCGCCATTCTCGGCGCGTCCGTGTCGGTGGCCAGCACCATTGTCTTCCTGCGCGCGCTTGAAGATCGCAAGCTGCTAAAAACCGAAGCTGGCCGCATCGGCGTCTCCTGGCTCTTGATCGAAGATCTTCTAATTGTGCTCAGCATCGTTGTGCTGCCGGCGTTGGTATGGAGCCTGTCCGCCGAAGACGCCAACGTCTCTCCCTGGCGCATCGCCGGCGCCCTCGGCATCACCATGGCCAAGATCGTCGGCTTCATCGCGCTCATCATGGTGGTCGGCGCGCGCGTCTTTCCTTGGCTCATCATCCAGATTGCCCACACCAAATCACGCGAGCTCTTGTCGCTCGGCACGTTGGCGCTGGCGCTGGGCGTCGCCTGGGCCGCCTATTATTGGTTCGACGCCAGCTTCGCGCTTGGCGCCTTTCTCGGTGGGCTTGCGCTCAACGGCTCCAAGTTCAGCCACAAGGTGGCCGAGGATTCGCTGCCGTTGCGCGATACGTTCGCGGTGCTTTTCTTCGTCGCCGTGGGCATGTTGTTCGACCCGGGCGTGCTGCTGCGCCATCCCTTGATGGTGGCGACCATCGTGTCCGTCGTCATCTTGGGCAAAGCCGGCCTCGCCTACCTGCTCATGCGGGCGATGAACCAGCCGCCGCACGCCAGCGTCATCCTTGCGCTGGGCCTCGCGCAGATCGGCGAATTCTCGTTCGTATTGGCGGGCCTCGGCATGCAGCTCGGGGTGATGTCGGCGGAGACCAACAATCTCATCCTAGCGGCGGCGCTCATCTCGATTGCGCTCAACCCATTCCTGCTGCGCCTCGCGCCCGAGCCGCCCTTGGTGAGAGCCCCGCCGCAACCAGCGCCAGGCGAGAGCGTCGCCTAGCGCTCGGTCCTCCGGATCACCAGCTTCAGCCCCGACCAGACCTCATCGACCGCGCAGACCTTCACGTCCACATAGCCCATCGGCAGCGCCAGCTTACGGATCACATCCTCGGTGATGTCGGTCTTCACCTTCGCCGCCTTCTTGGGCCACGACACCCAAACCATCCCATCCGAAGCCAACAGCGGCCTGAGCTTGGTCAGGTCATCGGTCAGCTTGGCCGCGCTCGTATGAAAGAGGTGCGCCGCCGGGAGCGCTTTCACCGGCCTGGCGAGGTAGCGTGGGCAGGCTGTGGCCTCGATCTCGGCCTGGACGCTCTCCGGCATCCCCTTGGACCAGACCGGGGCGCCCTCGGTAAACCCAAGTTTCTTCGCCAAGGGCGTCCCTGAATACCCCGCTGGCATATGAGCCCCCTATCGCTTGCGCCGCCGGCCGCTTTCCGCTATCAGCCCCGCTTCCAATTTTCCGCGCATCGCGAACCAGGAATCCGGGCCATGAAAGCCGAAGGTCACCCCAAGTACCACTTCATCACTGTCCAAATGACGGACGGCACGACCTTCAAGACCCGTTCGACCTACGGTCAAGAGGGCGCGACGCTGGCGCTCGACATCGACCCCAAATCGCACCCGGCCTGGACCGGCGGCAACCAGACCATGCTGGACCGCGCCGGCCGCGTCTCGCGCTTCAACGACAAGTTCGGCGGCTTCATCAAGAAGAAATAAGCCCCCAGGGGACGCACGCTGCAACGATTAAGGGCGTCGGTGAGAACCGACGCCCTTTGTGTTTCTGTTCAACTGCTCCCCGTTTACGGGGGAGGTGTCGCGAAGCGACTGAGGGGCGAGAAGCGCGCTCGTTGTTCGCGGACTTTCCCCCTCCGCTTCGCTGCGCTCAGCACCCGTGGGAGGATGAATTACCGCCCGAACGCCTGTTGCAGCTTCGCCATTTGGTCCGACACTGGGTTCGCGACCTCGGCGTTTCCGCCCTCGTACATCGTCTCATCGAGACGCCGCACGCGTTCGAAGATCGCCGCGCCCCGCGCAATCAGCGTACGCAGCGCTTCCGGCAATTCATCACTGCCCGCGAACGGCGCGCTTGGCTGCGCATCGCGTGAGATCAGGCGGTATTTCTCGCTCGCGGCTTCCGCCAGCTGAATTTCACCATCACGCACCGCACGCTGCACCAGGAGCCATGAGGCCACCTGCATGAGACGCGTCGTCAGACGCATGCTCTCGCCGGCATAAGCCAAGGCGGCCGCACGCGATAAACGCTTGGAGGCGGCGCGACCTGGGCCGTCCAAATAGGCCGCGGTTTCCTCAACGAGGGCCATGCCTTCTTTGAAGGTGCGCTCGAAAAGTTCTGATCGGGCGAAATCGACGACACGTTGGGCGTCGAAATGTCCCTTCGATGGGGAAGGCTGGTTCGTTTCAGTCATAGCCCTGCTGGTTTCGCAAGGCGCGGGCCGTGGCGGCGCCATTAATCACGACGGCCGTCCGCCAAACACAGAATCCGCAGCTTCGCGCTGCGCGCGCTTTGCCTTGATCGCCTGCTCGCATGCCGCGATTTCCTGTTTCAGCTTCTCGATGCGCAGCTCCAATTCCCCGATCGAGGCAGTCTCAAGCTGTGCTTCCAGCGAGAGCGCCTTTTTGGGCGCCGGGGCGAAGGGATCGTCGTCGAGCATGGCCAAACCTCCTCGGCTCGTACTTACCCTATATTGCTGGGAGGTTTAAGCATGCCCGGAGGCGGAGAAAGCCCGGGATCGGAGTGAGGCCATGCGCAAGATCGTCCACGGTTCGGATCAACCGCTTCATATTGCCGTCGTGGCGCGACCCGAGCCTGGACCGCATGAAGTGCTGATCCGGGTCGCGGGCGCCGGCGTGAACCGGCCGGACCTCGTCCAGCGCGCCGGCCTCTACCCGCCGCCGCCCGGCGCGCCTGAAACCCTCGGCCTGGAAGTCTCTGGCACGATCGAAGCCGTGGGCGCGAACGTCGCCCGCTGGCGCGAGGGCGACCATGTCGTGGCTCTTCTGCCCGGCGGCGGCTACGCTACCTTCGCCATCGCGCACGAAGGCTCCGTCCTACCCGCGCCCAAAGGCGTCTCCCTGGTCGAAGCCGCGGGCCTGCCCGAGACCGTCTTCACCGTGTGGGCCAATGTATTTGAAAGCGGCGCGCTGAAGCCAGGCGAGACCTTGCTCGTGCATGGCGGCGCCTCCGGCATCGGCACCACCGCGATCCAAATGGCGAAAGCATTCGGCGCACGCGTGTTCGCAACGGCGGGCGACGCTGAGAAGGTGGCGCTCTGCGAACAGCTCGGCGCCGAGCGAGGCATCAATTATCGCGCCGAGGATTTCGAAGAGATCGTTCGCGAAGCTGGCGGCGCTGATGTCGTGCTCGACATGGTCGGCGGCCCCTACGTGCAAAAGAACATCAACATCATGAAGGATGGCGGCCGCATCATCATGATCGCCTTCCTGAAAGGGCCAACAGCGGAGGTGAATCTGATGCGGCTCATGCTGAAGCGCATCACGCTCACGGGCTCGACGCTACGTTCGCGCAGCAACGAAGAAAAAGCGCGCATCGCCGCCAACGTGCACAATTGCGTCTGGCCCTGGATCGAAGCCGGCAAAGTGAAGCCGATCATCGACAGCACCTTCCCGCTCGACCAAGCCGAACAAGCCCACGAACGGCTGCAAAGCGGCGCGCATGCGGGGAAGGTGATTTTGGTGGCTGAGTGAAGAATGGAGTGAGCGCCGCGCCCCTAACCTTAAGGCTTAGCCTTTTCCGACGTCACATCTTCATTATGCGTGCGCTCGGCGCCGCCGAAGACATCTTCCTCCTCCACAGGCCGCTGGCCGACGCCCTTGTGCGGCGGCGGCGCCCCATCGCCCGGCTTCAAGCCTGATTTTGCGCCCTTAGCGGGTTGGGGTTGGTTTGACGTAGCCATGCAAATCTCCGGAATGAGAAATGCACCGCCGCACTGTTCTGTTCCGCACCTCGGTCACTTCGGTAGATCAAACGCCAGCTCGCGGGTTGTCACCTTTAATCGCCGGTCATAGCCTGCCGCAGGGAATCGCAATGAAAATTTGGCGCACAGCCGTATTTGGCATGCTCGCGGTCGTTGCGTTGAGCGCATGCACCGGCACTGGGCCCACCGAGGCAGAAGACCGTCAAATAAGTTTGGCGTTCGATCAAGCGCGCCACGGCGATGGCGCTCTACTCGAACAACTGGCGCCCCAAATCCGCACTGCGGAAACTCCACAAGCACTCTTACAGGTGCGCGATATCATTCAAAATGCGGGCACGCCTTGCGAGCGCACACGCACTTATTTCTCAGCGACGAACATCACAGGCACGAGCGGCGCAAGTCGCACTGTAACAACGCGTCACCAATATGCCTGCCCAAACCACTATCTCGTGGTCGACACAGAAATACACTCGACTGATGGCGCGCCCCCTCTCATTAGCAGACTCATTGTAACGCCGGTCGACAGCGAAGCGGCGAGGGCGGCGCAAATCTTCACCCTTGAGGGGAAGAGCACGCGGCAGATTGCATTTTTCATAATGGCTGCGTCTTCGCCCGTGCTGATGCTCATTGCCTTCTTGGGCGTGCTATTTACACGAAATTTCAAACGCAAATGGCTTTGGGCAATCGCCTCATTCGTAGGCCTCGCGAAGTTCTCCATGATCTGGCCTACCGGCGAAATTCAATCGCAACTGGCGTCGATCAATCTGCTCGGCTTTGGCTTGACGCGATACATTGATGCTCTCTCGCCATGGGTCGTGAGCTTTACGCCCCCGGTTGGCGCGCTTGTTGTGCTTTCGCTGCTCTGGCCGCGTTGGGCAGGGCTCAATGGGGCCGAAGAGCCGGAGTCGACTTCGAGCAAGGTTGAATCCTAACAATGGTCCTTAAAAGCCGCCCCGGCGCTGGTTAAGTGTGATTTCCCCAGCCCATCACCCGGTACCGCCTTCCCTTCCTCCAAACCGGGCGCTATATCGCCCTCAACTGACTTCGTCCGCGCCCGGATGCGTCAGCCCGTTGCACCAGATGGCTAGCGCCTGGCGACGACGCCGGGCGCTTTTGCATATCTGGAGCCCCGCTCATGACCTCGAACGTCCTGATGCCGAAAGCCACCGCCGTGTGGCTGATCGAAAACACCTCACTCGCCTTCAAGCAGATCGCCGATTTCTGCGGCCTGCACCCACTTGAAGTGCAAGGCATCGCCAACGAAGACGTCGCCAAAGGTATCCGCGGCGTGGACCCAATCGCCGGCGGCTTCCTGTCGCGCGAAGAGATCGCCAAGGGCGAGGCCGACGAAACTTACGTGCTGAAGCCGCTTGAGCAAAAGCGCATCGACCTGCCGCAAACCAAGAAGCGCGGCGCCCGCTATACGCCGATCGCCCGGCGTCAAGATCGCCCCGACGCCATCGCCTGGTTCATCAAGAACCACCCGGAAGTGCCGGACGCGAAAGTTGTGAAGCTGATCGGCACGACCAAGGCGACGATCGAACAGGTGCGCAATCGCACGCACTGGAACAGCTCGCAAATCAAGCCAGTCGATCCCGTCACGATCGGCCTCTGTAGCCAGATTGAACTCGACGCCGTGGTCGCCGAATCCGCTGCCGCCAAGGCCCGCGCTGACGCGCGCGCAGCGAAGGCCGAAGCCAAGACGCTGAAGGCCGCGCAAGAGACCGTGCCTGCCGAAATCTACGAGCAGGGCGAAGAGAACTAGAACGCCCGCTACACTTCGGCGCGATCTGTGACGCCCGCGCCGCAAGCGCGGGCGTTTGCATATTCTGCGACATTCGCGATCTTGCGAATAAATCGCAGTGTCATTAGCATCTAGCCAAAGGCGGCGCGCGGACGCGCCGCGGGGGTGCTTTCATGGCGAACGATCGGAATGCGTGCTGGGCCCTGGCGCCGGCTCTTTTGGCGCTGCTCAGCGCGGCCCCCGGCTCCGCCCAGGAAGGCGACCAGACCGTTCGAATGGCGGAGGCCGATATCGTCGTCATCGGCGAGCGCGCCAACCTGCTGCACATTCCCGGCTCTGGCGCGACCATTGAAGCCGAGGATTTGGAACGCGCGCGCGTGTTCAGCGTGAACGAAGCGTTGCGGCAAACACCAGGCGTTTATCCGCGCGACGAAGAAGGCTTGGGTCTGCGTCCCAATATCGGCATTCGCGGCCTGTCACCGACGCGCTCGAGCGAAGTGCTGCTGCTCGAAGACGGGCTGCCGCTCACCTACGGCCCCTACGGCGACAACGCCACCTATTCGCACCCGCCACTCCGTCGTTTCGAACGCATCGAAATCCTCAAAGGCGCGAGCCAAGTGCGCTTCGGTCCGCACACAGTCGGCGGCGTCGTCAATTACATCTCGCCCGACGCACCGACAGAATTTGGCGGCAGTCTTTTCGTCGCCGGCGGCGACCATGGCTATGGCGAAGCCGCGGCGTCGCTCGGCGGCGAGATCGCCGATTTCCGTTTGCTTGGCCACGCCAGCACGACCGTGTTCGACGGCGTGCGCGACAATCATGGGCTCGAGTTCGCCGATTATAGCTTGCGCGCCGAGCGCACCTTGGCGCCGGGTCACGAATTGATCGCCCGCGTCGCCATCAACCGCGAGAACAGCCAGGTTTCCTATTCAGGCCTCACTCAAGCCGAGTTCGACGCGGATCCGTACGGCAATCCCTTCCAGAACGATCGCTTCGAGACCCAGCGTTACACTGGCGCGATCACGCACGCTTGGGAGATCTCGCCGTCGCTCACGCTGCGCACCAGCGCCTATTCGCTCTATTTCAATCGCGATTGGTGGCGCCAATCCTCGAACTCGGGCCAACGCCCGAACGATTCCACCGATCCCGCCTGCGGCGGCATGGCCAATCTCGACACGACGTGCGGCACGGAAGGTCGGCTGCGCGAGTATCATCAATACGGCGTCGAAAGCCGCCTCAGCTGGGAGACGGAATTCCTCGGCGCTGACGCGAGCATCGAGACGGGCGCACGTTGGCACACCGAACGCCAGAGCCGCCTGCAAGTGAACGCTGATACGCCGACGGGCCGTACGCCCGGCGTCATCGCCGAAAACAATCTGCGCAATGCTGATGCGCTCTCCGCCTTCGTGCTCGCCGATCTCGATTTCGGCCGCTTCAGCATCAGCCCCGGCGTGCGTGTGGAATCGATTGAATACGAACGCACCAATCGCCTCACGGCCGCCACCGCTTCGACCGACCTCACGGAAGTCATTCCAGGGCTGGGTCTCACCTTCGACCTCAACGACGACTTGGTTGTCTATGCCGGCGTGCATCGCGGCTTCTCGCCGCCGCGCATCGAAGACATCGTCACCAATGCAGGCGGGACGGTCGATCTCGACGCCGAAGAGAGCATCAATTGGGAGCTCGGTCTGCGCGGTTCGCCCAGGGCCGGTCTCGACATCGATGTCGGCGCCTTCGTCATGGACTTCGAGAACCAGATCGTGCCGGCGTCCGTCGCCGGCGGCGTGGGCGCCACCCTCACCAGCGCTGGCGAGACGCGCCATTCCGGCGTCGAGGCGGATGTACGCTATTCACTGCGAGACGCCGGCCTGATGCAGACGGACGACATCTATTTCCGCACCGCGCTCACCTGGGTGGGCGAGGCGGAATTCGTCGGCACGCGCTTCTCCAACATTTCGGGCTTCGGCGGCGTGTCGGTCAGCGGCAATCGCCTGCCCTACGCGCCGGAATGGATTGCCTCCGCTGCCATAGGATATGCACGCGGCGAATGGCTGAACCTGCAAGCCGAGGTGCAATACACCGGCGAGATGTTCACCGATGATCTCAACACCGTAGCACCCATCGCCAACGGTCAGCGCGGTCTGATCGAGGATTCCACCATCCTCAACCTCGCCGCCAATTTCACGCCGGGCGGCGGCGACACGACCTTCTTCGTCACAGTGAAGAACGCGACCGACGAACTCTATATCGTCGATCGCGCGCGCGGCATCCTCCCCGGCGCGCCGCGCCTGTGGCAAGCGGGCGTCAGCCTCGACTTCTAACGCCGCCAAACCTGACGCAGAATCCTGTCGCGTCCGCATCCCGCGCGATACATGGCGTAGCGCGCCGGATTTCGCCGCGCGTAGTCGCGATGGTATTCTTCGGCTTCGGTGAAGCGGCCGAGATTGAGGATCGGCGTCACCACTTGGCCATTCACACGGCCGCTGGCGATGATCGCCGCTTTGCTCGCTTCCGCTTCAGCGCGCTGCGCTGGCGTCACGAAGATCGCGGTGCGATAGCTTGAGCCGCGATCGCAAAATTGCCCGCCATCATCGGTCGGATCGACCAAAGGCCAATAACGCTCCAGCAATTGCGCGTAGGTGATCACGCTCGGATCGAACCGCACGCGCACGGCTTCGTAATGGCCGGGATGGTTCTCATAGGTCGGGTTCGCGTTGCGCCCGCCGGTGTAGCCGCTCATCACTTCGACCACGCCTGGGATCGCGCCCATGTCGTGCTCCATGCACCAGAAGCAGCCGCCGGCGAACACGGCCTCCTGCAGGCCCGCGGGCGGCGGCGTGGGCGGCGTTTGCGCCGGCGCGCTATCCGGCGCGCAGGCGATCAGAAACAAAAGGCTGGCGAAAAACGAGCGGCGGATCATGCTCTCTCTTACGTGGCGCAGCGCCCGCTGGTTTCACCCGCAACCACGTACGGTTTTGGGACGTATCAGCTCAGGACACTCGCCAGGAGCCCAAAATGAAGCTCATCACCGCCTTCGCCGCCGCCGCCCTCGTCCTCAGCGGCGCCGGCGTCTACGCCTACGCCCAGACCCGCGCCAACGAAGCCGCCGAACAACAAGTCCGGCGCGACCCCAACGCGTTCGAGCGCCTCCGCGCTTGGGTGATGGAACGCGGCGGCACCGAGCGCGCCTTCGCCAACGAATATTGGGACCACCACGAAACCGGCCTCTATGTCGAAGCCCGCACCGGCGAGGCGCTGTTCGCCTCCACCTCCAAATTCGACAGCGGCTCCGGGTGGCCGAGTTTCACCCGTCCGATCAATCCGGACGCCATTACGCTGCATGAAGACAATGCTTTCGGCATGCGCCGCATCGAAGTGCGTTCGCGCGAAGGCAACCACCATCTCGGCCACGTCTTCGACGACGGCCCACGCGACAGCGGGGGTCAACGCTTCTGTATCAATTCATGCGCAATCCGCTTCATTCCGCGCGACCGCATGGAAGCAGAAGGATACGGCCGCTACCTCCCGATCGTGGACGGCGAAACGCCGAGCCTCGCGTCGCGCTAAATGCGCGCGTGGAACAGTGTGCGAGGGGGAGGTCTGACGCGCCGAAGTAAGCGATGCGCGCTTCGGCGCGCGGGACGCGGTTAATGATGGTGACTTAGTCGCTGTCGGATATCTTCGATTTCTTCCTTGATCTTCAGTTTTTGGCGCTTCATCGCCGAGAGCCGCGTGAGATCCGCGGAAGGCCTTTTTGCCTCATTCTCAATGATTAGATCCAAATCCCGATGCCGGGCGTCGAGTTCGCGTAGCCGCTGCTCGATAGCCATCGAAGGCGCCTCCTTTGGTTAGGGCCTAGGAAGAATGGCGCCAAATTTGGCTGTTGTCTCCCCGCCTCGCACTAGAAATTTCGTCATTCACAGGTTGCCCGAATCGCGGGCGGAACCGCCATTACGCTGCGCAGCTTTACAGCGCCGTTGCGGCGTGGCTTAGCTCGCGCTCCAAGCGGCCGTGGGGGGCCGCGCCAGCGGAAGCGAGCGCATGGACGCCGAGGACGGCAACGGCTTCGACATTACAGCCACGCCAGAGGTGCGTGCGCTGAAAACGCGGCTGGTTGAGTTGCGCGAGGAACATCGCGCGCTCGATTCCGCCATCTTTGCTCTGCAAACCGGCGGTGCGAGCGACCCATTGCAATTGGCGCGGCTGAAGAAACGCAAATTGGTGTTGAAGGACCAAATTCAATGGATCGAGGACAGGCTGACGCCCGACATCATCGCCTGAAATGTCTCGCGGGCGCCGCACTGCTCAGTGCGTTTCCAAGTCTCGCGTTTGCTGAGGATCGCCCAACCGAGGAGAAAGGCGTTCTCTCCATTGTCGTTGAGAATGACTCGCTCTCCTCAGGCGCCGATCGCAATTACACTTCTGGTGTCAAGATCGCCTACGTGTCGCCGTCAGAAGGCGTGCCCGATTGGCTGCAAGGCACGGGCGGCTTCACGCGCGCGCTGTCTGGCTCCAATCCGGACTATTGGGGTATTGCCTTCGGTCAATCGATCTTCACGCCGGAAGATATCAATGCCGTGCCAGCACCGGCGGACCAGCATCCCTACGCGGGCTGGCTCTACATGCAGATCTTGGTCGGCGCCGTTGAAGATCGCAGCGACGGCCGCGCGCCGCGTTACATGGACACCTACGAGCTCGAACTCGGCATCGTTGGCCCATCCGCGTTGGGCGAGGAAGCCCAACGCGGCATCCACGAATTTCTGGGCGCTCCTGACCCGCAAGGCTGGGACTATCAGCTCGAAGATGAGGTCGCGTTCGCGGTCTCCTACGAACGCCGCTGGCGCGCGCTGCGCGCCTTCGTTGATGTGCCCGGCGGTCTCGAATTCGATCTGACCCCAAATGCCGGCGTCACGCTCGGCACGCTCCGCACGGAAGCGCGCGTGGGCGCCACTGCGCGGATTGGCTGGCGCATCGACAACGATTTCGGCCCGCCGCGCGTGCGCCCGTCGCTCTCCGGCGTCGAGCATTTCAGCGGCGGTCCCTTGTCCTGGCAAATTTTCGCTGGCGTCCAAGGCCGCGCCGTTGCCCGCAATCTATTCCTCGACGGCAATACCTGGCGCGACGACGGCCCATCCGTCGACCGCAATCCGTACGTGGCCGATTTCCAGACCGGGTTCAGCGTCAGCGCCGGCGATTGGCGCCTCGCCTACACCTATGTGTGGCGCACGGAAGAGTTTGAGACCCAGCCCACCCGCCAGGATTTCGGCGCACTTGCGTTGAGCTGGCGACTTTAGAACGCGGCGAACGCCTGCGCTTGTTCGCGGCGCGCGTATTTCTCCGCGTACATCGCCTCGTCCGCGCGCGCGATTGCCGCCTCGGGATCCTCGCTCATCGCGATCGCGTGCACGCCAAAGGAGCCGCGCACGCGATGGCTCACGCCGGCGAACACGACAGGCGTCGCATTGAGCTTGTGATTGAGTGCGGCGGCCTTCGCCGTCGCTTCTTCCGCGCTCGCGCGGTTCAGGATCACGCCAAATTCGTCGCCGCCCAGGCGGCCGACGACGTCGCTCTCGCGCACTGAATCCAGCAGCAGACGGCCCACCGCGCTTAGCACTGCGTCGCCTGCGGCATGGCCATAACAATCATTCAGCGCCTTGAAGCCGTCGAGATCAATGAAAATCACCGCCGCTGGCGTCTTGTAACGCTCGACTTCGGACATGGTCCGATGCAATTCGCGCAGGAAGCCGCGACGGTTGAGCACCGGCGTGAGCGTATCGCGGTCTGCCAAAGCCTCCGCCGCCGCCAGGCGTTCGGCCAAGGCATCCCGCTCGGCGGCGAGTCGCTGCAATGCCGCTAGCCCTGCATCGGAAACGTCACGACGCGACAGGCCCAGCCCTTGCAGGAGCCGGGTCGTTTCGCTGGCGACCTTGTTCAATCCGAAAGCCATGGGACGGGCCTCTCCCCCTAGCCATGACTCTGGCTGGTAAAGGACGCCTTAACCGCCCTTGGGGCGTTGAGACTGGACGAAAACGCCGGCTTCCATTAGCAGGCCGTTTTTTAGGAGCAGCCCGCAATGGCTTCCCCCCACCCGCTGGTCGGGCTGATTATGGGTTCCAAGTCCGATTGGGACACGATGAAGGGCGCCGCAGAAATTCTGGAGGCGCTGGGTGTTGCGTACGAGGCCAAGGTCGTCTCCGCGCACCGTACGCCAAAACGCCTCTATGATTACGCGGAGACCGCTAAAGCGCGCGGCCTCAAAGTGATCATCGCCGGCGCTGGCGGCGCTGCGCACCTGCCGGGCATGACCGCCGCGATGACGCCGCTGCCGGTGTTAGGCGTGCCGGTGAAGAGCAAGGACTTGAAGGGCCTCGATAGCCTGCTCTCGATCGTGCAAATGCCGAAGGGCATTCCGGTCGGCACGCTGGCGATCGGCGAAGCCGGCGCGGTGAATGCGGGCCTCATGGCCGCCGCGATTCTGGCGCTCAGCGACGACGCGCTCGCTGCACGCCTCGAAGCCTATCGCGCCGCGCAAACCGAAGCCGTCGGCGAAAGCCCGACATGAGCCCGCTTCCGCCAGGACGCACGATCGGCATCCTCGGCGGCGGGCAATTGGGCCGCATGCTTGCGCACGCCGCCGAACAGCTCGGCTTCGACGTCGCCATCTACACCGACGAAGAAGACAGCCCCGCCGCGCGCGTTTCTGCCAAGACCACGATCGGCGACTACCTCGACGTCGCCAAGCTCACGGCGTTCGCGCAGAGCGTCGATGTCATCACCACCGAATTCGAAAACGTTCCGGCGCAAACCGCGGAGGCCTTGATCGCCGCTGGCGCGCGTGTCGCCCCCAATCCGCACGCGCTGGCGGTGGCGCAAGATCGCTTCGACGAAAAGTCCTATTTCCAAAGCGCCGGCATCGACACGCCCGCGTTCGCCGCTGTGTCTTCACAAGAAGAACTCGAAGCCGCAATCGCCCAGATCGGCCTTCCCGCGATCTTGAAGACGCGCCGCCTCGGCTATGATGGCCGCGGTCAAATCCGATTGCTGACCGACGACGACGTTGCTGGCGCCTACGACAAGCTCGCGGCGCCTGGCATTCTTGAAGGCTTCTGCAATTTCGTGTGCGAAGTCTCGATCATCGCCGCGCGCAGTGCGACCGGCGAGATCGCCTATTTCGACCTGTGCGAAAACGAGCATACGGGCGGCATCCTCTCGCGCACCCAAATTCCGGCGCGCGTCAGCGAATTGGTCGAGATCAACGCACGCGACGCGATCAAGCGCGTGCTCGAAGCGTTCGATTATGTCGGCGTACTGACGATCGAATTTTTCGTCATGGATGACGGCTCATTGGTCGCGAATGAAATGGCCCCGCGCGTGCACAATTCCGGTCATTGGACCATCGAAGGCGCGCTGACTTCGCAGTTCGAGCAGCACATCCGCGCCATCGCGGGCTGGCCGCTGGGCGCCACGCAACGCGTCGCCGATTGCGAGATGTTCAATCTGATCGGAGAGCAAGCGCTCGATTGGCAAAAACTCGCGGCAGACCCGGCAACGCGGCTCCATCTCTACGGCAAGCGCGACGCCCGCACCGGCCGCAAAATGGGCCACGTCACCAAGCTGAAGCTGCCGCGATAAGCTCCAACCCTTGCGCGCCATTAGCGCGGGTAGGCCTCATCGCGGGCCGTGAAGAGCCACAGGCCGAATGCGTAAATCACCGGCGTAAACACCTGCAATACGCCTACGATCGGGCCTGCCGAGCGGCGCACCACCGCGACCGCTTCGCTGCCATCCTCAAATATCCCGCCCACTGACACCGTCGCGGGGTTGGAGAAGATGATCAGGGCGGCCAGGCAGAGCCAAAACGCAATCGCGCTGGCGACAATGGGAGATGTCCGCTCGACGTAATCGTCAGCGGGATGTTCTTCGAGATGCGTCAGACTTGACCAAATTGTCAGCGGCCAGAGCGCCGCATTGAAGAACCGTACCGGAGCTGCACGCATGCATAAGCCTCCATCACGGGAACGTGAGAAGACCAACATAAGGGACGTTGCGGCTGTCCGGGTTCTGTTGCTGCGATTTTAGTGAAACCAAAATTACCCGCGCGACTACCGCCCGTAGCGCAGACGCGCGGCGATGCCGAGCGCGCTCTGCGCTGCTTCGCCGACGGGCTTTAGCTGCGCTTTGAATTTCTCGAACTGCATCACGTTCTCGATGCGCGCATCCAGAAACGCCCAGGTTGCTTCGTGATCCTCACTGTCGTCGGCAAACCAGCGCGCATAGGTGCTGGCCAGAACGCCGGAGAGGATCGCGCGCTTGGAGTAGAAATTGCCGTCCGTGCTCTTGTCGCCCAGCGCACGCCAGATGCGGTCCGCCGTGCGCCACAAGAGCCGGCTCGCCTCCGGGGTCCGTAGCGGGTTACTCAGCGCCCGCGTCATGGCCCGCGCAGCCTCCTTGTAGGGCGCTTGCGCCTCCAGGCGCACCTGCACTGCGGCGCGGACCTTCTGACGGATCTTCATGGCGCCAATGTCCAGCTCGTCCAGCCGGTCCAGCATGGCCTGGTCTGCCCGGTCGGCGAAGGCGTCGAAGAGGTCCGCAGCCCCCCGCGGACAGGCCAGGGCCGCCTCGCCCTCGGAGAGCCCCGCCTCGGCGACTGCGGCCTTAAAGGCCGCGTCCGTCCAGCCATGCAGGGCGGCATGGGTCGGGAAAACATCCAAAATCCGCGCCCGGAACCGGGCGGAAGGGGTGTCGGTCATGGGGGGAGACTAGGCCCGACCTCCGGCGCCGTCGAGCCGTTCCGGCATGGACACAGGCGCGGCGTTTTGCTATCAGCCCGCCTTCACATTAACGCAGCCCCCGGCGCATCCGCCCTGGCGGCTGGTTTGGTATTGGTTTCGCAAGCTCGCGGGAGACGGTCCTGGTACAGATTTTCGTACGCGATAACAACGTCGATCAGGCGTTGAAGGCGCTCAAAAAGAAGATGCAGCGGGAAGGCACTTTCCGCGAAATGAAGCGTCGCAATCACTTCGAAAAGCCGTCCGAGAAGCGTGCGCGTGAACGCGCTGAAGCTGTGCGTCGCGCCCGTAAGCTGGCCCGCAAGCGCGCCCAACGCGAAGGCCTGCTGCCGCGTCCAGCGCCGAAGCGCTAAACGAAATTATCCTCGCCCGAGGTTTGAACGCCGCCTAGCTCCCGCTGGGCGGCGTATTCGTTTGGGCGCATGATGCTGACGTGGAGGCGCCCATGAGCAGCGAACCCTTGTTGACCGGCATCACCCAAATCGCACTGGGCAGCGCCAATCCAGCCGCTCTCGTCGCTTTTTATCGCGACACGCTCGGCGTGCCGGTGCTGTTCGAAACCAACGGCATGACCTTTTTCCAGTCCGGCGCCACACGCCTGATGATCGGCGCGGCGCAGCCCGGCCAACCCATCGGCGGCGACACAGTCATATATTTCGAACCGCGCGATTGGACCGCGGCCGAAGCAAAACTCGAACAGGCCGGCATCGCGTTCCTGCATCCGGCGCAAGTGCTGCAACACGCCCCGGGCCGCGAACTCGCATTGCGCGCGTTCAAAGACCCGGAAGGCCACTCTCTCGCGCTATTGGGCTGGCGTGCAATTTAGCGGTTCGCGCGAGCCGGTGGTTCAGTTCCATTTGGTTCCGGAAAAGATCACGGCGAGCAAGAACACGCCATAGAGCGCGCCGGGCGCTGCAAGGATTAGGAGCGGTACGCATGCCCAGGCAGTGTACCCCGCGCCGTGCAGTAAGTGCGCGCTCACGAGGATCCCGCTGACCGACACGAGAATGACGAACCAAATGCCGGCGTTGAAATCGGCGATCGAGCGTTTCGCCAAGCCGGAAATGAAGAAGTAGCCGATAACGGCCGCCAACACTAAATCGAAAACCCAGAGAATGTTGAAGATCATCCGCTGAACTCCGCGCGCGCGTTATCCCTTCGCCTTACGGCCAAACAGGCTCGACACGCTGAGTTGGTTCACAACACCGGCGCGGAAGATTTGCGACGCTAGCAGCAGGATCACAATAACGGCGCCAAACATCAACGCACCCATGCCAGCGATTTCGCTCCATGGCAGCCCGGCTGGGGCGCGGATCAGCAGCAGGAACGGCGTAAAGATCGGCACCCAGGAGGCCATCTCGATGATCGGCGCGTTGGGGTTATCGAGCGCTGGTGTGATTAGCATCATCGGCATGGCCAGTACGAGCGCGACAGGGCCGAGCAAGGTCTGCGCTTCCTGGATGGATTCACAGAGCGAGCCGAGCGCCAGGAAGATCGCGCCATACATCAGATAGCCGGCGACGAAGCCGATCGCGAAGGCGGCGATCAAGCGCGGCTCGATGAAGGCGGCGGCGATTTGGCCGACGAAGGAATCCGCCATGCTGGTCGCGGCCATCGACAGCAAGGTGCCGCCGAGCGCGCCCCAAAACAGGAAGAGCGTGGCGCTGACGCCGGCGACGCCAAGCAATTTGCCAATCAGCATTTGTAGCGGCGTGACGCTCGTCAGCAACGTGTCGAGGATCTTGTTCGACTTCTCTTCGATCACGCCGGTCAGCAGCATGTTCGCGACAGAGAAAACAACGCTCCAGAGAACGAACGCGAGCGCGAGTGCGGCAAAGCTTGGCGCGCGCTGACGCAGCGTGACTTCGCCCGTGCCGGCGCTGGGACGCGGATCAAGTTGTGCGACGCTCGGATCTAGCGCCTGCAGGCGCTCCGCCTCGCGCGGATCGACGCCCTGCGCCGTCAATGCTTCGCGCTGCATCTCCAGTCGCAGCGCGCGGCGTGCGATGTTGGACGGCTCGTCGTGACTGAGATTGACGCTCCAGTATTCAATACGCGGTGCGCCATCGACGCGGCGCAAATTGAGCGCGCCATAGAGTGTACGGCCGTCCGCGAGCCCCTGCCGGCCATCGAGATACGGCCGCATCGCCTCGATATCGGTCACGGGCGGGTCCACCAGAAGATAGCGCGGCGACGGGTTCGGAAACGCCGCCAGCGCGCGCGGGGCGCGCATCGACACGATATGCCGTGCGGCCTGTATGGCGGCGGCGCGGTTGGGTGCGCCGTCGAAGGCCGCCATCGCTTCATTTGCGATCGCGGGCGTCGCCGCTTGGACGTAGGCGTTCACCTCACGGCGCGCGTCGTCATACGCCATCGTATCAAACGCACGCGTCACCGCGCCGCTATCCTCGACGCGCTCGGCGAGCACCGTCAGCACCCGTGGCGGCTCAGCCCGCGCCAGCAGAATTGGCGCGAACATCAATATGGCGATGATCAGGGGCGCGGTGATCAGCGAGAGCCAAAAGCCCCAGGCGCCGACATAGGCGAGATAATCACGGCGAGCGACGAGAAGGATTTGGGACATAGCGCCTATTCCCCCGCGCCCGGCATGGCTTTGTCGCCGACCAAAGACACGAACGCTTCGTGCAGACTCGCCCGCGCCGGCTCGAACAAGGAAAGCGGGGCGCCAGCTTCGACGCAGGCGGCGAGCAATTGGCGCGAGCCCTTGCCGTTCTCCAACCGCGCGCGCCAGCGCTTGTTGCCGTGTTCCACGCCATCGAATTCAATATTGAAGCCGCGCGGAGCAAGAGCGGCTGCCAGATCGAATTCGCCATCCGTCTCCAACATCGCGACACTCGGCGCCAGCGCCAACGCTTCCGACACCGTGCCCTCGAATGCCTTCTGGCCGTGCGCGATCAACAGGATGCGATCGCAGAGTCGCTCAGCATGCTCCATCACGTGAGTGGAGAACAGGATTGTGCGCCCCGCCGCTGCTTGCGCGCGGATAGTGTCCTCGAGCACGCGCTGGTTCACTGGGTCCAAGCCCGAGAACGGCTCGTCGAAGATGATGAAGTCCGGCTCGTGTGCGATCGACGCCAGCACTTGGACCTTCTGCGCCATACCTTTCGACAGTGTCTTGATCTTCTTGTGCCGCATCTTGCCGAGGCCATGCGCCTCAAGCAGCGCGTCGGCGCGCTTGTAGGCCACGCTGGCGGGCGTACCCTTGAGACGGGCGAGATAGGCGATGGCGCCGCGCGCCGTCATAGAGCGGTAGAGGCCGCGTTCCTCGGGGAGGTAGCCCACGTGCTGCAGAGTCTGGCGCGAGATCGGACCGCCAAGCAGCGTGATTTTGCCGGCCGTCGGTCGCAACACGCCGACCAGCATGCGCAGAGTGGACGATTTGCCCGCGCCGTTCGGCCCAAGCACGCCATAGATCGCCCCTTGCGGGACGCTGAATGACAAATCCTGGACCGCGGTGCGCGCGCCGTAGCGCTTGACCAGGCCTTCTGCTTCAAGCGCGGCGTTCATGCCGGCCCGGTGTACGGGGCCGGCCTGGGTCAGATCAAGCCGGCTTCACCCTGGAGGTGCATCCGCCGCGCCAACATTTCCGTGACGGGAGCCGCGCGGGTTTTGGTAGCCATGCGTCATCGGGTCATTACATTGCCGCACAGCGATTTGCGGAGCCCTCATGGCCTATTGGTTGATCAAGAGCGAGCCGGACACATGGTCCTGGGATCAGCACGTGAAGAAGGGCGCGGACGCCTGGACAGGCGTGCGCAATCACCAAGCCAAGGCGCATCTGAACGCGATGAAGAAGGGCGACAAGGCGTTCTTCTATCATTCCAATGAAGGCAAGGCGATCGTGGGCGTGAGCGAAGTGGTAAAGGAGGCTTATCCCGATCCGACGGATAAGACCGGCGCGTTCGTGTGCGTGGATTTCCAAGCGGTGGAACCGGTGAAAACGCCGGTGACGCTGGCGACCGTGAAGGCGGAGCTGCCGGACATGGTGCTAGCAAAAAACTCGCGCCTTTCGGTGCAGCCAGTGACGGCGGACGAATGGAAGAAGGTGCGCAAGATGGCGGGGCTGAAATGACGAAACTTGATCCAGCACTCTTCTCTAACGACGCGATCCCGCCGGAAACGCGCAGTCTCAACGAAGCCATCGTCGCGGCCATGAGCAACATGGTCGAGTGGTGGGAGGTTGGTGCTCATGTTGTGCGCGAGGCGCGGGCGCGCGGTGAAGGTGTATTCCCTGCGCCGGCGAAATCGGAACGCGCACGCTGGATCGAGATCGACGGGCCGGCGGGAAAAATAAAACTGCGCGTGGTCGCGCCCGAAAAATCGCGCGGCGTGTATTTGCACATCCATGGCGGCGGGCACGTATTAGGCGCAGCGGATCAGCAGGATCGCCTGCTTGAGCATTTCGCCGACAGCACGCAGCTCACCGCCATTAGCGTGGACTATCGCCTGGCGCCGGAAAATCCTTACCCCGCTGGCCCCGATGATTGCGAGGCGGCTGCGCTTTGGGTGGCGGATCACCTCGGCGATTTTGGCGCCAAGCTCGCCATCGGCGGTGAGAGCGCCGGCGCGCACCTTTCGGCCGTCACCATGCTACGTCTGCGCGATAAGCACGGCCGCATGCCGTTCCACGCCGCCAACCTTGTCTTCGGCGTCTTTGATCTCGGCATGACGCCGAGTGCGCGCGCCTTTGGGGGCGAGCGCCTGGTATTGCGCACGATCGATATCGAGAAGTTCGGCGACGCGTTCCTGCCAGGGACAAGTCGCGAGGATCGCCGCGCGCCCCACCTCTCGCCGCTTTACGCCGATCTGCGCGGGCTGTGCCCGGCGCTCTTCACGATCGGCACGCGCGACGCATTGCTGGACGACAGCTTGTTCATGCACAGCCGCTGGGTCGCCGCCGGCAATGAAGGCGAACTCGCGATCTATCCCGGCGCCTGCCACGGCTTCGTCGCCTTTCCCTGCCCGCAGACGCTGCAATCGCTGCAGCAGCAGGCGGCGTTCCTCAACGCGGCGCTGGGCTGAGCCTGCGATACCCCAACACACAAAGCACGAGAAAGATCAGGTTGCCTGCCGCGTCGAGCAGGATCAGTTCATTGAACACCGGCTCGACAAAATAGAAGTAATAATTGAAGCCGAAGAACGGCAGCACGGCGACGCCGTAAGCAAGAAACGTCGCGCGTGTGAAGATCGAGAATGCGGCGAACAATCCGGCGAGACAGGCTTGCGCGCCAAAGCAGCCGACCAAGAGCGGTGCGATCGCATCGTCCGGACGATAGTCCGGACGGACAGTCAAATCGATCACGCTCTGTGGCGCGATCAAGCACCAGCCGCCCAACACGAAGAACACAGCCGCGATGGCGTATTGAATAGTTCGTGGTGTCATGCGCGATCCTCCGCGTGAGGCGTTCAACGCGTGCGCGTGTCGCCTCGTCTCAACCACATTGATTGCACGCGCGCGCTGAGGCGTCATGGCGACAAATACGCCAGCGCGTGATGCATGGCGGTCGCATCCCCCACCCGCGCGACCGCCCACTTGCACCACGCGACGGTTGGAGAGCGCGGGCGCCGAACCCCCAAAACCGGCCCGCGCTCTCGCTACCGGTTCATTGTGCGCCGAGCTCCGCAAGCAAGGCGCTCATACCGTAGACGTCGGCAAGCGCCATGCGAATTGCGGTCGCGGCCACGGTGACGGAGCGATTGAGGTCTTCGTCGTAGAAATACTCGCCGCCCAGCGAATGGATGTTGCCGTCAAACACGGCGCCGACGACGCGACCCTCGCGATCCAACAGCGGGCTGCCGGAATTGCCGCCGATCACGTCATTGCTGGTGGAGACGTTGAAAATGGTAGTCGTGTCGAGGCGCGCGCGTGCGTCGATCCATCGCTGACTGAGCGCAAACGGCGCGTGGCCGGTGGCGCGTTCGAACAAGCCGCCCGCATAGGTGAACGCTGGCACAATGCGGCCGCCTGGTTCCGTCCACCCCTCGACTTGGCCGTAGGAGACGCGCGGACTCATGGTTGCGTCTGGATATTGCTCTAGACCGAAAGCGCGGAAACGTGCGCGGGCAATGCGCTCATGGGCGCGCGCCACAGGCCCTTCGATCTGCGTCACGTAACGCTCGCGCACGCTGCGCGCGTCGGCATCCCATGTGCGAACGAAGACGATCATGGGATCGTCCGACGCAGCGACAGCGTCGGCGCCGCCTTCCCACAATTCGCGGCGATAGGCTGGATCGGCCAAGCGCGAACGCGACAATCGCTCCACCAAGACCTCAGGGCTTTCGTTGCCGAGTATGCGGCGTGCAACGGGGTCGTCGACGGTGAGATGCTCACGCAATTTCGACAGCCAGAACGCGAGGTGGATTTCCTCGAAATCCGGACTGACAGGGCGGCTGGCGGTGAGGCCTTGCACGACGCTGGCGAGCCGCGCCTCGGTGAAGCGCTGCAGCCGTTCCGCGTCGGGCCTCTGGCGCTCGGCGGCGCCGCGGACGATATCGCGCGCCCAGCCAAACAGCAGCGAGCGCTCGCCGGCGCGCGCTTCAAGATATTGGTAGTGATGGAATATGCCGCGATACGTTGATTGCGCCGCCGCGATCTCGCCCCAGGCGTTGCCGATCTCGCGCTGCGCGGCGCGATTACGGCGCACGCGCTGCTGCAGATCTTGCTCCGCGGCCGTGACTCGCCCGAAGCCCTCCGCGTCGGCCAAGGCCTGCCGGCGCCCAGACAGCGCCTTATAGGCGTTCTCCACGCTCTGCAGTGTGCTCGACGCGATGCGCGCCTGCTCTGGCCCCTCCGCCGCGTAGGCGATCAGCTGACCGCGGATTTCGGCGAGCGACGAGATTTGCCAGGGCAAATTGATATCGCGCTCAAACGACAATTCCGCGCTCGTGCGCAGACGCGACGTACGTCCCGGATTGCCGGCGATGAGGACGATTTCTTCTTCCTCGAGCGGGCGAAAGCTCATCGTCAGGTGGTTGGGCGTGGCCGCCGGGCGGCCGTTCTCATAGAGCCGCAAGAACGAGAAATCGAGGCAATAGCGTGGGAAGTTGAAATTGTCCGGATCGCCGCCAAACGCGGCCATGCGGTGCTCGGGCGCGAACACGAGGCGTACGTCGTCATAACGCTTGAAGCGATGCAGCGCATAACGGCCGCCTTGATAGAGCGTCACCACTTCGCAGCGCTGCGATCCTTGCGTGCATTCCGCTTCGATGCGTGCGATTTCGGCGTCGCGCGCGCGGGCGAAGCCCTCGACTGCCGCGCCGGCCGTCGCCGTGTTGATGCGCTCGGTGACATCGCTGATGCCCTGCAGCACTTGCACGCTCATGTTCGGGCACTGCCGCTCCTCCTCGCGATTGCGCGCGCCGAAGCCGTACTCGATGAAATTGTGCTCGTTGCTCGAGAGCGCGTTCACGCACGCGATGACGCAATGGTGGTTGGTGAGCACGAGGCCCTGGGCGCTTACGTTCGAAGCCGAACAGCCGGGCAGCCGTGCTGTGCCGGCCATGACCCGATCAAGCCAAGCTTGATCCGGCGCCCAACCGAGCTCGCTTTGCATGCGCGCGGCGGGGAAATTGTCGAAGGTCCACATGCCTTCCTTGGCTTGCGCCGTGGGCGCCGCAGCCAAACCGAGGATTCCAAAAGCGGCCGCAGCCGCGCGCACATTCTGGCGCATCTTGCCCCCAAATGATTCGATGTGCGCGCAGGAAACGCAAAGCCGCGCGCTGGGGCAAGCGCGCGGCGCCGCTTGGAACCTATTGTGCGGCGGCGGCGTCCGCCGGCGGCAAATTCAGCTCCGCCAGCAGCTGCGCACGCACCTCGCTGGAGAGTTCGTCCTGCTCCGCAATGAAGTCGCGCACGGCGTCGGCGTCGGCGCCGGTAATGCGGACATAAGCGCGGTCGTCGGCTTCGCCGGGGCCGCCTTCGTCGGCGTCAACGAGCACCCGCTGACCGGTTTCCCCGCCGACGGAGATGCGCACTTGGCCATTTTCGCCGTCAGCATCGTTGTTGTCGCCGGCGACGCGCATCTCAAAGCCTGGGAGGCGGATCGACATTTGCTCGGGCATTTCCTCGCTTTGGGGCGGGGGTACGGCGGCCAGGGCCTGGGCGCGGTTGCTGTCCATCAGCGCGGAGGCGCCATCGGCGGCGCGGGCGCCTACGGTGCGACCGTCGGGGGTCGTGATCAGATAGGTCTGTTGGTTCTCGCTGGCGCGGATTTCCATGGTGTAGCCGCCAGCTGCGCCGGATTGGTCGCCGCCCGAATTCACCGCGACACTGCAACCCGCCAGGCCCAAAGCCAAAACCCCAAGCAACCAACGCATCCTTGACCTCCCGTCCGGCCTGCACGGCCAGCGCTCGCGCGCCCATTCCTGAAAGAGATGCGCCCCCACCCCCAAATGGATGCGCCCAGTCGCAGTGTTGCAGCCGCGCACCGTATCCACAAGAACATTGGCCTATCCCCCAAACGAGGTCGCGGTCCGGCGACAGCGGCGTACACTCGCCGCCGCGAGAGACCCGCGCGTCAGGCGCACACAGGGGATTGGCCATGAAAAAATTGCTTGGGATCGCGAGCTTGGCGGCAATGATGGCGGGGGCGGCGTTCGCACCTGCGAACGCGCAAATGTATGTCGAAGGCAGCGCCGGCATCACCACGCAAGACTCGCTCGACTGGAACGGCGGCGCATACGACATGGACGACGGCTGGAACGCCGCCGTTTCGGTTGGCACGTCGATGTGGACCAATTGGGACGTCGAGGCGGAATTTTCCTATGACGAAATGGAATATTCCTGCTGCGCCCCCAACAACACGCATGAGTACCGGCTGATGGCGAACGCCACGCGCAATTTCGCGCTGGGCGGCTTTACGCCTTATGTGGGCGGCGGGCTTGGTCTGGCTTGGGTCACGTACGAGAATAGCGGCGGCGAAAGCGAAGGCGACGCGCAAGCCGCTTACCAGCTGATCGGCGGCGTGCGCGTGCCGCTGGGCGACCGCTTCTCGATTTTTGGCGAATATCGCTACCAAGATCTGTTCGAGGACGCCTCGGGCGATGGCGACGAATGGGAGCACAGCGGCCACAATTGGGCGCTGGGCGCACGTCTGAATCTGAACTGATTGCAGCGGCCAGATCGCGCATCGAGCCCCGCGATGAAAGTCGCGGGGCTTTTTGCTGCTAGCGGGTGCGTTCGAAGCGGATGACCTTTTGGTCGCGGTCGACGTAGGCGACGCGATAACCGGCGCGCATCCAAGAACGGGCGTGGCTGTGGTGATCCTGATTGTCATTGGCCCAGAACGAGCGGTGCTTGACCGCGCTCTGCGGCAGCGGTGCGCCAATGATTTGCTCAATGTCTTCGAAGGTGAGCATCTCGGGGCGCCCATTGCGCCGGCTGAGATGAGATTGCAGCGCCGCGTACTTGCGCATGTCCTTCCTCTCCCGCAGCGCATCGCGCGTATCGGCAACGCAACGATGCTAACGGAAGCAAACGATGGACTGATTTGCGACTTATGCACAGGGGGCGCGCAACGAGTCTTGCAGTCGCGCCAGCTCATCCTTCGGGATGATTGCGCATGCGCAAAGACCAGCCCAGATAGGAGCCCAGAGGAGCTCGCCCCATGAGAAATGTCGCCATCGTCAGTTATTGCCGCACCGGGATCGCGAAGGCGCAACGTGGCGCGCTGAACCAGACCCACGGCATTCCCCTCGCCGCGCACGTGATGAAGGAAGCGGTCGCGCGCGCGAAGATCGAGGCGGGCGAGATCGAGGACGTGGTGTTGGGCTGCGGCCTGCCCGAGGGCGCGACCGGCCACAACATCGCGCGCAATGCAGCACTCCATGCGGGCTTTGGCGTGGGCGTACCCGGCATCACCGTGAACCGCTATTGCGGCTCGGGGCTGAGTGCGGCGTCTTTCGTGGCGAACGCGATCGCGCGGGGCGAGATTGCGTGCGGGCTTGCCGGCGGCGTGGAGAGCATCTCGCTGGTGCAGTTCAATCTGAACTTCAACGGCTTCTTCTACGAGCCGCTGCAGCAGATGATGCCGGCCGTGTGGTGGACGATGAACCAGACGGCGGATTTCGTCGCCGAGAAATACAAGATCAGCCGCACCGACCTCGATGAATACGTGGTGATGAGCCAGGGCCGCGTCGCCGCCGCGCAAGCGCGTGGCGTTTATGCCGAGGAGATCGTTCCCATCACCACGAAGATGAAAGTGACGGATAAGGCGAGCGGCGAGAGCAAGATCGTTGACGTCACACTTGATCACGACGAAGGCCCGCGCCCGGATACGAGTCTGGAAAGGCTTGCGTCGCTGAAGCCGGTCTATGAGGGCGGGACGACGACGGCGGGCAATGCGTCGCAACTCTCCGATGGCGCGGCGGCTGTGGTGATGATGGATGCGGATTTGGCCGCGCAACGCGGCTTGCCGATCCTCGGGCTTTGGCGCGGGTTTGCGCTGGGCTCGGTGCACCCGGAAGAAATGAGCATCGCGATTACGCCGGCGATCCAGAAGCTGATGAAGCAGAATGCGGTGAACGCGGGCGATGTGGATCTGTGGGAGCTGCACGAAGCCTATGCGGTGACGACGCTCTACAATCAGCGCCAGCTCAACACGCCGTGGGAGCGCACCAATGTGAATGGCGGCGCGATCGCGCTGGGCCATCCTTATGGCATGAGCGGCATTCGCTATCTGGGCTCGACCTTGATGGAATTGGGCCGGCGCGATGCGAAGCGCGCGATAATCGGCGTGTGCACCGCAGGCGGCATGGCGACGGCGGCGCTGCTGGAGCGCTGAGACGCTCTTCTCGCTCTGTCGCATTTGCCCCACCCTCGCTCCCTCCTCCGCGCGATGCGCCGGGCGAGAGAGGCATGCGTCGCGAGCGGCGCGCTCCTTTCGCTGTGTTGACTGGCCCGCCTGCTCGCTAGTGGAATAGCGCGCGATCTATCCACGAAATCGCCGCCGATCTCCCCTTCTCCCTCGCGGAGAAGGGGCCGGGGGATGAGGGGCGACGACACAAATGCGCGGCGTGAAAGTTCGCGCGATCAAGGGTAACGACGCGCTAGCGGAACGCCCCTCACCCTACCCCCTCTCCGCCTCGGGATCGCGAAGCGATCCCGGCATCCTTGGATTCGCCGGTCGCGAAGCGGCCGGTGGGGAGAGAGGAAACGGCGCTCTTGCTACTTGCGCGCGCAGGTTGTTAGCTGGGCGCGGGTATCGGGAGGAAGTCATGGCGCTTACGGACGCGCAACGCGAAGCGATTTATCGGCTGCGGCTGAAAAAGCCGAACGCGAACGGGCTCTTCAAGCATCTGGCTGAAATGCAGCAGAGACGAAGCAAGACCTCGGTGAGTGTCGTTGAGGATTCTTCGGGTCTCAACCGGGCGCTGTCGCTGGAATTGATGCGCGAGATTGCGGAGACGGGTGTGGCCGCGATCCACGGCGGTGGCGGCGGCCAAGAAAGCTATCTGGAATGGGCCGACGGCGTCGATTGCCGCGAGATCGGCAAGGATACGGACACGCCGCTGCGCTAAGTCGCGTCCCGAAAACGGTGCATCTATGAAAGCGCTACTGCATTGGTTTTGGACCCCCGTTCGAGAAAACGAAAACTGGGCTCAAACTCTTGTCCGCGTAGGCGGTAATCTCTTTCGATCTTTACTCACCCTAGTTGTTCTTGGGGGACTAGCGATCGCGGCATCCATGCGCCTCAATCAAGAGGCACAGGAAGAAATAACGGATCAGCGCGAACGGATTAGCGTCACAGCGAATACGGACGCGACCAATCCATATTATCAGTGCAATGAAGAGTACCCGGTCTCGATCGCTGTCGTGAACAATTCAAATCAGACTTTGATGGGAATGGATATCGACATCAGTGCTCGAACCAGAAGCACCTCCACCAATATTCTTCCTTACAGCAATCGCACTCTTAGATGGGACCACATCGTTCCACCACAACACGCATTAGCCATGTGCTATAGGCTGGGCGACGCCATCGCACCCGGCATTGTTGTTACGGCCAGCGCACAACTTTATTCGATTGAACTCCGCCGAACCGAAGACTGGATGCTCTCGGAAACGAGCGCCTCTGTGCTGGCCCCGACCTGCACCAATGGATCAGCGAATTGTCCCCCTTGGGAGCGCGATTGGAGCGATAGCGCGCCGAGCGAAGGCGTGCACGTCACGGACGATAGCAAAATGCTTCTGGAGGCGCCGTAGTCTAACGCCCAAACTTCTGAAACTTCACCCGGCTTGGATGATCTCCGTCATCATTTTGTTCGTGCCGTAGCGGATCAATTTAGTCACCTGCACACCGAACAAAGAAGCTCTCGATACGCCCTAATTCTTCGGACGTAGCGGGTCGGAAGATGGTTGCTGGGTCGCCAGCGGCCAGAATGCCGGTGCGCCTGAATTCCTGCAACACCGGCGCAGACAGCGGCACACGAGCCTCCGCTTTCACGCCGGAATAAATGTCTTCATTGCGATGAGGCGTCGCCTCGAACTCGTTGCGCACTCGTTCGGATGAGAGGACGAGCCTTGTACCTTCTCCTTGAAAATCGAACGCCTCGGCATTGAGTTCGCCGTCGTTGGGCCGACATTCAAAATGCACGTAGATATTGTCGGATTCATCCGGCCCGAAATACAGCCAAGCTCTGCCGTCGCCCCCTGCTCCGGTGAGCCATTCGAAATTCGCCGGCCATTGTTCGGCCTGGGGCTGCTCGACTTCAGGAGTCGAAGGCGAAGGAGCCGATGGCACGTCGGGCGAGCACGCAGCGAGCCCGACGATTGCAACGGCCGCACGCCACATCAGACTAACGCCCAAACTTCTGAAACTTCACCCGGCTCGGAATAATCTCCGTCACGCCAAGTCTCCGCATCTTGTCCGCTTCGTAGCTGTCGAAATCGCCTTCGAACCATTCGACATGGCTATCGCCTTCAAAGGCGAGGATGTGCGTCGCCAGGCGGTTCAGGAACCAGCGATCGTGGCTGATGACGACGGCGCAGCCGGCGAAATCCTCGAGCGCGGCTTCGAGCGATTGCAGCGTTTCGACGTCGAGATCGTTGGTCGGTTCGTCGAGCAGCAGCACGTTGGCGCCGGTGAGCAGCGTCTTGGCGAGGTGGACGCGATTGCGTTCACCGCCCGAGAGCAGGCCGACTTTCTTCTGCTGATCCGAGCCTTTGAAATTGAAGCTCGATACGTAAGCGCGCGACGGCACATCGCGGCCATTGATGGTGAGAATGTCGAGGCCGCCTGAGATTTCCTCCCAGATCGTCTTCTTGTCATCGAGCGCATCGCGCGATTGATCGACGAAGCCGAGCTTCACGCTCTCGCCAATCGTGATCGAACCTTCGTCCGGCTTTTCCTGGCCGGTGATCATGCGGAAGAGCGTCGACTTGCCAGCGCCGTTCGGGCCGATAATGCCGACGATGCCGCCCGGCGGCAGCTTGAAGGTAAGCCCGTCGATCAGCAGCTTGTCGCCAAAGCCCTTCTTCAGCCCGTCAAATTGAATGACATTTTGACCCAAGCGCGGGCCCGGCGGGATTTGGATGGTGGCGAAGGTTTGCTTTTCGCGCTCGGCCTCGGCGGCCATTTCCTCGTAGCGCGCCAAGCGCGCTTTCGACTTGGCTTGGCGGGCCTTCGGCGATTGGCGCACCCATTCGAGTTCGCGCGCCAGCGCCTTCTTGCGTTCGGCGCTTTCGCTTTGCTCCTGCTCGGCGCGCTTGGCCTTGGCTTCGAGCCAAGCCGAATAATTGCCCTCGTACGGATTGCCCTTGCCGCGATCGAGTTCGAGCGTCCATTTCGTGACTTGATCGAGGAAGTAGCGGTCGTGGGTGACGAGGATCACGCAGCCTGGAAACGCTTCGAGGTGATGCTGCAGCCAGGCGACGCTTTCGGCGTCGAGGTGGTTGGTCGGTTCGTCCAGCAGCAACATGTCCGGCTTCGACAGCAGCAGACGGCAGAGCGCGACGCGGCGGCGTTCACCGCCTGAGAGCTTTTCCACGCCGCTATCGTCCGGCGGGCAGCGCAGCGCATCCATCGCCATGTCGATTTTGGAATCGATGTCCCAGGCGTCGGCGGCGTCGATCTGCTCTTGGAGCTTGGTCATCTCCTCCATGAGCTCGTCGGTGTAATTTTCGCCGACTTCCATGCTCACTTCGTTGAAGCGGGTGACGAGCTTCTTTTCCGCGCACCAGCTTTCGACATTTTCGCGCACATTGAGCTTCGGATCGAGCTGCGGCTCCTGCTCCAGATAGCCCATCTTGGTGCCGGCGAGCGGCTTGGCTTCGCCGGTGAAGTCCTTGTCGAGGCCCGCCATGATCTTGAGCAGCGTCGACTTACCCGAGCCGTTGACGCCGACGACGCCGATCTTCGCGTCCGGGAAGAACGACAGCCAGATGTTCTCGAACACCTTCTTGCCGCCCGGATAGGCCTTGGTGAGGCCCTGCATCGAGAAAATGTATTGCGCCGGCTGTTGCGCCATGGGTTCGCGGTCCTGTGGGAAATGAGAGCGCGGGATATAGCGACGCGCTTGGCGGGCGTCGAGGCGTAATTGCGGGCGATTCTTAACAGGAACTGGAACGGCGCAGTCGCGGTTAGGCCCTTACGCCCACGGAGGAAAAGATGGCCACACCGCAGACCCAATCCCGTAAATCCGCCCGCAAGACCGAAGCCGCGCCGGACGCGATCACCTTGCTCAAGAACGACCACCGCGAGGTCGAGGGCTGGTTCGACGAATTCGAGGAAACCAATAGCGGCGCCAAAAAAGGTAAGCTCGCGCGCCAGATCTGCATCGCCCTGAAGGTGCACACGCAGATCGAAGAAGAGATCTTCTATCCCGCCTGCCGCGCCGCCGGCGTCGAAGACGACATGATGGACGAAGCGGACGTCGAACACGACGGGGCCAAGAAGCTGATCGATGAGATCGAAGCCGGCAAGCCGGGCGACGACCATTGGGACGCGCGCGTGAAGGTGCTGTCGGAGATGATCAAGCACCACGTCAAAGAAGAAGAACAGCGCGACGGCATGTTCGCCAAGGCGAAGAAGGCCGATCTGGATTTGGAGGAACTCGGCGCGCAATTGCAGGCGCGCAAGGAAGAGCTGATGGCGCGCATGTAGACGCAAACAAAAAAGGCCGGCGATTGCGCGCCGGCCTTTCAGGTTTGTTTTTTGGCCGCTTAACGCGGCGTGCCAATATTCTCATCGAGGAACGTGTTCAGCTCACGCAGCATCTGCGTGCGCGTTTCCGCGTTCGAGAGCCAGTGGTCGTCGCCCTGCATTTCGACAAAGCGATGCGGCTTACCGGCCGCGCGCAGACGCTCGACCATCAGCCGCGATTGCTCAACCGGCACGACGGTGTCGTCGACGCCATGCAGCAGAAGGATCGGCACACGCACATCGGCCGCGCGGTTCGCGGGCGAGATCGAGCGCAGACGCTCAAGATCGTTGCGGCGGTCGCCGATCGACAGGCGCCACCAATCCGACGTCGAACTGCGCGTGCTGCCTGTTCTGGCGGTGGTGTCGTCCAGCATGCGGACGACATCGGACACGCCGGCGATCGACGCCGCGCAGCGATAGCGGTCCGGCGTGATCGTCGCGCCGGCGAGCGCCGCGTAGCCGCCATACGAGGCGCCGACAATGCAGACACGCTCGCGGTCCGCGATGCCGGCGCGGACCAGCGCATCGACGCCGTCTTCGACGTCGGTTTGCATGACGCCGTCGCCCCAGCCGCCGCGACCAGAATCGAACCACGCGTGACCGTATCCGGTCGAGCCGCGGAAGTTCGGTTGCAGCACGGCGTAGCCGCGTGAGGCGAGGAAGCTCGCCCACCAATCGAACGCGAAATTGTCCCGTGCGTGCGGCCCGCCATGGACGAGAAGCACGAGCGGGAGATTGCGCTGCGTGCCTTCCGGCAGCGTCAAATAGGCCGGGATCGACTGACCATCGCGCGCGCGGTAATTGATCGCTTGACGCACGCCAAGCGCCGCCGCGCCACGCAGCTCCGGGTAGGTTTGCGCCACGGCGCGCAAGCGATTGGCCTGGGGCTCGTAGATATAATAGGCGCCCGCGTCCGTGCTGGTTTCACCAAACACGACGAACCGGCTGCGATCGCGCGACCAGCTGGTGATGACCGCATAACCGTCCGAGAATTGCGCCGCCATGCGATCATGGACAGCTTGCATCTCCGGCTCAAAGAAACGCTGCTGCGGGAAGTCCTCCGTCCAAGCCGCGCCGATCACACGATGGGACCACGGATCGCGAATGGAGCGGCCGACATCGTATCGATCATGCTGAACAAGCACTTCGGTCGAGCCGTCGCGATTGACCGCATAGACGCGCGACCGCGGATCGTCGTTCAAGCGGTCGGCAATAACGAGGCGACCGTCTTGCAGGAAGCCAGACATATTTGGCGGTTCGCCAATGTCCGTGCTGCCCTGCATGACCTGCCGCGGCGCGCCCCCCTCATACACGAACAGGCGCCAAACATTAGTGCGCTCGTCGGCGTCCATGCGTGCGCCGAACGAGCCCGAATCGTTGAGCACGATGTCCCTCGTTTCCGGCGAACCAGAAGCGACCAACGTGTCGCGCCCTGTGTCCAAATGCACGCGATAGATGGCTTGGCGCGGCGAATCCGGCTGGCTCCAGCTGATGATGCGCGCGGAGTTTGGATCGCCCTCAATTGGCGCGGTGATGTTGGTCAGACCGACGCGAAACGCCGCGTAACGGTCGTCGCCAACGTTCAAGTATTGCACATTGCCGTTGCGCAGCGCGAGCACGCCCACACGCCAATATTCGATTAGCGCGGTGCGTAGCGCGCCTGCGGTGTGGGCGCCGGCCATGGTGTTGGGATTGCGGGTTTCGCTGGTAAAGAAGAAGGCGTGCTCGTCGCTGCCCCAGCCCACGCCGCGCAGCTTGTTGCCTTCGGGCGCCGCGAGCGTGTGCTCGACCGCGCCGGTTTCCAGATTGACGATGCGGAAGAAGCTGCGCCCTTCCGAGAAGCCTGATAGCGCGATGCGCTGACCGTTCGGCGAAATCGCGACGTCGCTGACGGCCGGCAACCGGCCGTACGCCTCGACAGGCGCCGGCGCCGTCACCGTGATCGGCGCGTTTTGCGCGGTCGCACTCACCGGCAAAAACGCCGCGACCGCCCACACGAGCGCCGTGTACCAAATTCCACGCATGTGAACCCCCACATTTATGCCCGGACCCTACGGGGCGGAGCCGCAAAATCAATCCCTGGCTGCAGGGTCGCAGGCGGAGCGCCCACGATGCAGACGCGCGGGCGCTGGGATTGCGGCCTAAACGAGAAGGGCCGGCGCGAGGCCGGCCCTTCCGCAATGGCTTGACCCGTTCGTCTTACGCCGGAACCCACGCACCGTTGGGCGTGCGGCAGAAGGTTTCCGGCGGCAATTGTTGATTGCCGTATTGCGGATCGCTGACGGTGGCGCTGACACGCCGGCATTCCGCGCCATAGCCCGGCGCCGCTTGCGGCGCGCTGACTTGCAGCGAGCGCGCTTGGCCTTGATCCGATTGCCAGGAATCGTTCACACCCTGCCCGCTATTGAGCGACTGATAATAGGCGTTCTCCACGCGCTGCTGTTCGCGCGCGGTGAGATAGCGGCACACGCCATAGGTGCCTGCGCCGACCACGGCCGCGCCCAAGGCGGCGTTTTCGGCGCGATTTTCGCGCGGACCTTGGGTGGCGCCCACAACCGCGCCGATGCCGGCGCCAATCAGGGCATTGCGCATGCATTGCGACAATTGCGTGCGACCGCTGCTGCCGTAACCACCGCCGTAGCCGCCCGTGGTTTCACACGACGCCAACAGCATCGCGCCAGCGAACACAGCGGCCATCATCTTTGTACGCATTATAAATCTCCGTTCATGTCGCAGCCGCCCCTCCAGGCCGCGCGCAACATATGGCTCAGACATTCACTTAGCAGATTGCGCGGCCGCGCGCAGCTATGGCGCAACGACCGTGCAAACCGCCTCGGCGGCGCCTGGCCTGTTCCAATATACCTCATTCGAACGGCCACGCAGCTCCATGCCGTTCGCCGAATAACGGAAGCCCGCGCCAATAATGCGCGCGGGCAATTCGACGGTTGTGTAGCCCTCTTGTGACACGCGTGCGACATCGGGGGCGCGAAGGAAGGTGACGCTCAGATCCGATCCGTCCTCGCAATGGAATTGGCGCGTCACCGGGCCGGTGTCCGGCGCGGGGCACGGGGTCTGACACGCCGCTAAGGCGAAAACGGCAAGAAGTACGGCGACGCGCATGCGAGAACTCCCAGACATCGTCGCTTCTTACGCCAGTTCCGCGCACGAGCGAAAGCCGCGCGAGCGCTTTGGCTTGCTCCGCGCGGCGCGTACACCCTAAGTTCCGCCAGTTTCCCGGGGGAGCGCGCATGTCGAATGGCTTTTTGATCGTGGCGGAAGCCGACCGGGCGGCCGCCTACGACCTCAGCGACGGATTTGGCCTCGATGTGATCGGCGCCGCCACACTGGGCGATCTCGACGCCACACTCGCCGCGCTCGCGCACGCCCCCAATGTGGGTATCGTGCTCTCCCACGCCGCGGCGCAGGAGGCCAACTTTGTGGCGTTGCTTCAAGCGCTGGCGCAACGCTTAGGCGGCGCGCAATTGATTGTCGTTGAGCCGGACGCGCGCGCCGCGTTTGCGTTCCTGCCCAGCGGGTGGCCGGAGATGAGTTTCGCGCTTGCGCATGAGCGCGCCAGCGAGCTCATGCGCCGCCGTCAAGCCAGCGACGGCGCGACCGAACCGCCGCATGCCGCGCCACTGCCGCCCACGCCGCCGCCGGAAGCGCCGCCGCCGGCTGTCGAGCCGGAGCCGATTATCGAGCCGGAAGCGGCGGCGCACGAACCTGCGCCGGAGCCTGAGCACTTTGAGCAACAACAACAGCAGCAAGAACAAGTCGCGCCAGTTGAGGAAGCAGCGCAAGACTCTGCGCCTCCACTAGCGGATGAGATTGAAGCAAAGAGTGAAGCGCCGGCGCCGGCTGACGAACCCGCGTCGGACGCAGAGGCGCTTGATCAGCTTGAACCATCGGGCGGCGATGATGCGGGGCTCGTCGGCGCGCCAGAACCTCAGGGCGAGCCTGAGGTGACGCGCGGCGGCTTCGAGGCTGAGGCGCCGGCAGAGCTGGAGCCTGAGGCGCCGGTCGCTGCTGGCGCGCCGCCGGTTTTGGTTGAAGAACCAGTGGCGGCCGCGCCGCCGCCAGCGCTGGAGGACGCGCCGCCAGAGCGGCCCGCGCCCGCGCCGGCCGCGCCGATCCCCGCGCCGCCGCAGCATTCCGCACCGTCGGCGGCGGACGCACCGCCCCCGCTGCAATCGCGCGCACCGGAAGAAAACGACGCCGCCGCGCCGCCGCAGAAAAAAAGCGCGCCTGCTGCGCGCAGCCGCGCAGCGGCCGCCTCCGCACCCGCCGACGCCACCGCATTCGCGCCGAAGAAAGTGCGTCGCGGCACGCCGGAATTGGTGCGCGTCGCCATCCACCAGCCAAAAGATTTGAAAGCAGTGATCAAAGCCGCACGGCAAATCGATCCGCGCACCGAGCCTGCGCCGCAAGGCATGAGCATCGGCGATGTCGCGTTGGGCGCAAGCGTCGGCGTGTCGCTTGAGGTGCGCGGCGCGGCGTGCGACGGCGCGGTGCAGCGGCGCACCTGGCGCGGCGATCCGATCGATTTCAATTTCTCGGTCGAAGCCGACGCCGATGTGAAGCAAATCGTCGTTCTAGCGCGCGTGTTCGTGGACGATGCGCAGATCGGCGTGCTGGCGTTCACGCGCCCGGTGATCGGGGCCGACAAGAAAGCGCAAGGCGACGGCGACAAGGTGCGCCTGAAACGCCACAAGCGTGTCTTCCTCTCCTATTCCAGTACGGACCGCGAAACGGTCGCCGCAATCGCCACCGCCTACGCGTCCGCCGGCGTCGAGCACTTCTGGGACCGCACGTCGCTGAAGTCGGGCGAGGAATGGAGCCCGCGCCTGCGCAAGGAGATCGAACGCGCCGATCTCTTCCATCTCTGCTGGTCGAAATCGGCGGCGACATCGGAATGGGTGGAAAAAGAGGCGACCTACGCGCTAACGCGCCGCCGCCGGGCCAAAAAGCCCGAGATCACGGTGCAGATGCTCGACGGCCCGCCCTGGGCCAAGCACCCAGACAGTCTCGACAGCATCAATTTCGACGATTTTGTCCGCGCGGCGATCGTCGGCTATGCGCGTGGCGACGGCGAGGCTTGACGGCGGCGCCAACCGCACGCACATGCGCGTCACGCATTGGGGCCTGTAGCTCAATGGTTAGAGCCGGCCGCTCATAACGGTCTGGTTGCAGGTTCGAGTCCTGCCGGGCCCACCATTGCCTCATGATCGCTGACGTGTAGCCCCACTGAGCCCCCTCAGTTTGCGGCGCGAACGCGCCTAGCCCTCAGCGAACACGGCGCGACGCGGGCCCATATAGCCGAACAGGAAGGCGCCGACTTTGCGCATCTGAATCTCTTCGGAGCCTTCGGTGATGCGATAGCGGCGATGGTGGCGATAGATGTGCTCGAACGGCTTGTGGCGCGAATAGCCGATGCCGCCGTGTACTTGCATGGCGCGGTCGGCGGCCTCGCAGCAGAGCCGGTTCGCCCAATAATTGCACATCGAAACTTTGTCCGAGAGTTCGTGCTCGATCTGCTTGTGCGGCATGCGATCCATTTCCCACGCGGTCTTGCGGATCAGCAGACGCAGCATCTCGGCTTGTGTCGCGAGTTCGATGAGCGGCCATTGGATCGCCTGGTTCTCGGAGAGCGGCTGGCCAAACGGCTTGCGATGGCGCGCATATTTCACGCTCTCTTCGATACAATAGACCGCCGCCCCCAGGGATGACGCCGCTTGGCGAATGCGGTTCTGGTGGACGAAACTTTGGCCCAGGCGCAGACCGCCGCCGATCTGGCCCCAATAGGCGTCTTCCGGCACCCACACATTGGTAAGCGATACACGCGGGTGATCGGTCGGCATGTTGAAGGTCCAAAGATATTCCTCGACCTTCACACCGGGCGTATCGGCCGGCACGATGAACGTAGTGATGCCCTTGGAATCGCCGTCCTTGCCGCTGGTGCGGGCGAAGGTGAGGATGTGGGTGGCGACATGCATCCCCGTCGTCCACATTTTCTCACCGTTGATCAGCCAGCCCTTCTTGCCGTCCTTCTCGTGCGGCACGGCGCGGGTCTCCATGTGCGTCGCGTCAGAACCGTGATTGGGTTCGGTGAGGCCGAACGCCGTGATCATTTTGTGATTGAGCAGCTTCTCTGAATCGCGCGCGTATTGCTCCGGCGTCGCGAATTCCTTGAACATCACCACGAACGGATTGTTGCTGACGATCGAGTGCTCGTTCTGCAGATCGTTATGCAGGCCCAAGCCCTTGGCGGCCAGGTGTTCGCGGATCACGGCCAGCCAAAGCTGCGAGCCGTCCTTGCCGCCCAATTCTTTCGGCCAGGCAAAGCGCAGATGCCCAGCCTTGTCGGCGCGGCGGCGCGCTTCGGCCAGCAGCGCTTCCCATTCGTGCTTCGGCAGCCCGCCCTTCTCCCAATCGGTGCGCTCGTACTCGCGGCGATGGTCGAAATATTTGATGTTGTCGTTCTCGTTTTCGAGCGGCTTGATCTCCGCGTCGATGAAACGGTCGAGTTCGCCCAAATAGGCGATCAGCTCCGGCGGCAGATCAAAATCCATCGCGATACTCCCTAGTCCTTATTTTGCGTGGCGCGGCGATAGGCCGAATAGGTAGGCTGATCGACCGCGAGTTTTTCAAGCGCGGTGGCGCGAAGGTGTGCAGCCAGCCCAGGCGTCGCCAAATCCATCTCGCCTGATTCAATGCGGGCGCAGAGTGCGCGGTTGAGCCCGTAGAGATCGCCCGCTTCGCCAAGCAGCGCCTCCAGGCGCGCGCGTTCGGCCGCGTCACTCTCCGGCGTCAGCGCGAGCGTGCGCCGCACCAGCTGCAGCGCATTGAGGGTCACGCGCATGTCGAACGCGGCGCGGCCCTTCAAATCGGGCAGAGTGATGTCGCGCAGATGGGCGATGGCGATGTCGAGCACGGCGATGGCGGAGGGGTGATCCTGCATCAGGCGGCGCCTTCCAACAAATTGAGCAGATCGAGTTCAGTTTCCGAGGCGCGCCGCGCGATCATCGGCCGCTCGATTGTGAACGGCCCCTCGCCGCGCAGAAGCACACCAGACATCGTGCAGATCACGCCCCAGCGTAGCGTGCCGACAATCTCCCAAAACCGAACGCGCTCTGGATCGACCTTGGCGCCGCTCACCGCCTCGTAGCCCACGAACAAATCCTCGCGTGCGCCGAAGCCGCCCACGGGTTTGTCCATCACGCCAAAACGCCACGAATTCACACAAATCCAGCCGAGGTCTTCCATCGGATCGCCGGCATGGGCCAATTCCCAATCGAGCACGGCGCGGACGCCCTCCGACCCCATCAGCAAATTGCCATTGCGGAAATCGCCATGGACGATGGCCGGCGCGGCCGGCGCTAGCATGTTTTGGCGCAGCCAGCGGAACGCAAGCGAGAATACAGGCCGCGGCCAATCCTCGGCGCGGTACGCCTGTTCCAATTCATCGATGACGCGTGCGGTGTCCTTCATTGGAAACTCGGACACGGACGCAAGCGGCAGCTTGTGGATGCGCGCCAATATCTCTCCGCACTGACGCGCCAAATGCGGACGCACGGCGGCGAAGGCGTCGTCGCGCACGATGCGCCCGCCGAGCGCTTCGCCTTCGACGAAGCTCATGAAGAATCCGGCGCCAAGTCCGTCCGTGGCCGAGAGCGTGTGCAGCACGCGCGGCGACGGCACGCCGGCGTCGTGCGCCAAGCCAATCAATTGCGCCTCGGTTTCGATGGGGATCGCCAGCTCACTCGCAGCGCGCATCGGCGGTTTGCGGCGCAGCACGGTGCGCAGCTTGCCTTCGGGCGTCTCCAGCACAACCAGCCACAATTCCTGGCTGGCGCCGCCGGACAATTGCCGGGTCTCGGCAACGCCGGTCGCGCCGGGCGCCAGCTGCGGCGCAAGCTTCGCCAATGCGTCGAGATCGAGAGAAGGCGTGCTCATCGCCGCCACATTCCGACGTTTGTTTTCGCCCTGCAACTGCACGCCGCGCCATGCCGTGGCGGAACCGCGCGCACTTGCGAAAGCCTATCACATCTCACAGGACACAACGCGCTGGGTCAGGCGCGAACACGTGGTATGCTGCTTATATGGTCAACGACCCGAAAAAGCGCTCACCGCTCGATATGGATTCGTATCTCGGTTGGAAGATCGATTTCGCCAACCCGTCGGGCGCGCCGGCTTTGCTCGGCCCGGATTCGGTCCATTGGCGCATTTACAAAAACCCCATCGCGCTCGGCATTGGCGGTGTGGCCGCTGTATTGCTCGAGTTCGCCGACGCGCGCATCCGCTCCGGCGTTTGGGATCACTCGATCTACAAAGTCGACCCGATTGGCCGCTCGCAACGCACCGGCATGGCGGCCATGGTCGGCGTCTATGGCCCCGCCGCCGCCGCGCGCCGGGTGATCCAGGGCGTCACCAACATGCATGCGCGCGTCGAAGGCAAGACGCCAAGCGGCGAAAGCTATAAGGCGCTCGACGTCGAATTACTCGATTGGGTGAGCGCTACGGCGGGCTATGGATTTCTTACCGCGTATGATCGCTTCGTGAGCCCGGTCTCGGCGGCGGACAAGCTGCGCTTCTACGAAGAGGCGGCGCCGGTCGCACGGCTCTATGGCGTGCAGAACACGCCAAAATCCGACGCGGATTTTCTGGCCATGATGGAAAAGCTCGCGCCGCGCTTTGAGCCGCATCCGATTGTGGGTGAGTTTTTGTCGATCGTGGAATCCGGGCCGGGCGCAATTGGCTTGCCGACATCAGTACGCTGCGCCATGGCGCGTGCGTCTGTCGCCATTCTGCCGCCGCTGGTGCGCGAGAAGCTGCAACTCGGCGCCGCGTATGACCTGAGCCCCCTTGATAATCTGATGATCCGCGGGCTCGGCGCACTTGCTGAGCGCGTGCCCATCGCCAAAGCCCCGCCCGCGCAGGCTTGCCTTCGCCTCGGCCTGCCGGCGAACTTTCTCTATCGCAGTCGCGCCGCGCAAGCGCGCTTGCTTGCCGATTGGTCGCCGCCTGCGCCTGCGGCAGCCGTCGCCGCGGAATGATCAGCGCCGCTTGGCGCGCGTCGGCGTGAACGAACCCGCCAAGTGATAGGATTCACCAGCGAACGTCTGCACCACATGCGTGATCGCCACGCCATTGCGCCAGGTGCGCCGCTCTAGGCGGAGGCACGCGGCATGCGGATCGATCGCGAGCGCACCGGACACCTTTGCGTCCGCATTCACCGCCGAGACACGATGTTCGGCTTGCGTCCAGGGCACGTGATCGAGCAACCACGCGCCCGGGGCGATATGGGCGAAATCCGCTTCGGCGGCGCTCGGCACGGCCTTCAACGCGATCAGCCGCCGCTCCAGCGCAAACGGCCGCTTGTTGGCGCTGTGCAGGCACTCGACCGCGAGCAATGCACCGCCATCCGCCAAAGCCTGCTCGTCGGCATTGCCACGCGCCGGCTTGCGCACCGCGCGCGAGATCAACTTGTACGAATAATCCTGCCCACGCTGACGGATTTCAGCCTGGATGTCCGGAATATCCAAAATCGACAAATGCACCGGCGGCTGCGCCACGAACGACCCGGCGCGGCGGCGGCGCACGACAAGTCCCGCACTCACCAATTCCGCGATCGCCTTGTTCACGGTCATGCGCGAGCATTGGTATTTCTCCATCAGCTCATGTTCGAACGGAATCCGATCGCCCGGCTTCCAAGCGCCGGAGAGGATTTTCCGCTCGATGTTCGAACGAATGCGCGCGTGCAGCGTATTGGTATCGGGGCGCTTGCTCACGCGAGGATGCGCCCTAGGGCTTGCGTGTAGCGTTGCTGAATAGCGTCCCGCGCGAGGTGGCGGCCGTCCTGCACGATCTTGCGGCCACGGCGCCAGACGTCTTTCACCAAGCGCTTGCCGCCGGCGAACACCCACGAATCCAAATGCGCGTCGCCGCTGCGGTGCGCGAGCAAGGATGAGGCGCCGTCCAGGCTGACGATATCCGCCGGCGCGCCAATCTTTAGACCACCCTGGCTTTGCGTGGCGCGTTGGCCACCCGCGAGCGCCCGGCGGAAGAGCTCGCCGCCGGTGCTGCCTTCGGCTTGCGCCAATACGGAGCGCTTCCGGCGCGTGAGCCGCTGCGCGTATTCCATCGTCCGCAATTCTTCACCGGCATCGATCAGCACATTGGAATCAGTGCCGATCCCGAACGCGCCGCCTGCTTCGAAATATTCGACGGCGGGAAACACACCGTCGCCGAGATTGGCCTCGGTGATCGGGCATAGGCCAACGACGGCGCCGCTTTGCGCCATGGCGCGCGTTTCCTCTGGCGTGACATGCGTTGCATGGATCAGGCACCAGCGTTGATCGACCGGCGCGTTCTCCATCAACCACTGCACGGGCCGCTTGCCGGACCAGGCCACGCAATCATCGACCTCGCGCGTTTGCTCAGCGACGTGGATGTGGATCGGCCGGTCGCCGGCGATGGCGACCAGATCGCGCAGCTCTTCGGGCGTCACCGCGCGCAACGAATGCGGCGCCACGCCGACATTCGCGTCCGGCAAATCGCGCACCATCCGCCCGCAGGCTTCGACCATCCTGGCGAAGCTTCCGACATCAGAGATAAAGCGACGCTGCCCGCTCACGAACGGCTTTCCAGCGAAATTCGCGTGCGCGTAAAACACCGGCAGCATCGTCAGCGCGATACCGGTGTCGCGCGCTGCGTTGACGATATGCGCGGAAATCTCGGCCGGGTCTGCATAAGCGTCGCCGCGTTCGTCATTGTGCAAATAGTGGAATTCGGCGACGCGGGTGAAACCACCTTCGAGCATTTCCATGAACGCCAACGCGGTGATGGCCTCGATCTCCTCGGCGCCGCCGCGATCGAGGAAGCGGTACATCAATTCGCGCCAAGACCAAAAATCGTCGGCGCTTGGCCCGCGTCGTTCCGTGAGCCCAGCCATCGCGCGCTGGAAGGCGTGGCTATGCACATTGACGAGCCCCGGCAGCGCCACCGCGCCGCCCTCTTCGCCCGAAGCGCGCGCTACATCTGCTTCGATGCCGACGATGGCGCCATCGCGCAACTGGAGCCGCACGCCCGGCGCCCAGCCCGTCTCCAACAAGGCTTCCGCGAACCAAAGGCTCGTGCCGTCATTGCTCACTGGACAACCTCGCCGCTTCGTCTTTATGTATAGACATATTCCAGGCGAAGGAAAAGGCCGCATGCAGTGCGATCGAGTTTGGCGCGACGCCCGCCTGGCGACGATGCGCGAAGACCTGCCCGGCCTTGGCGTGATCGAAGACGGCGTGGTTGCGGCGCAGGGCGATCGGATTGTTTTCGCCGGCCCGGCCAGCGAAGCGCCTACACTCAACGCCAGCGAAACGATCCGCTGCGACGGCCGCTGGATCACGCCTGGCCTGATCGATTGCCACACGCACCTCGTTCATGCCGGCAATCGCGCGCACGAGTTCGAGTTGCGCTTGAATGGCGCCACCTACGAGGAAATCGCCCGCGCCGGCGGCGGTATCATTTCGACAGTGAACGCGACCCGCGCGGCGAGCGAACATGAATTGATCGCGGCGTCGCTGCCTCGGCTCGATGCGCTGATCGCCGAGGGCGTGACCACGATCGAGATCAAATCCGGCTACGGCCTCTCGCGCGAACACGAGCTGAAGCAATTGAAGGCCGCGCGCCGCCTAAGCGAAGAACGCCCGATCAGTGTCTCACCGACCTTGCTGGCCGCCCACGCCCTGCCGCCGGAATTCGCCGACGACGCCGATGGCTATATCGATGAGATTTGCGCCAACATTATCCCGGCTGCAGTCGGCGTCGCGGACGCCGTCGATGCGTTCTGCGAGAACATTGCTTTTACGCGCGAACAGACCGAGCGCGTGTTCCGCGCCGCACGCGGCTGCGGCTTGCCAGTGAAGCTGCACGCCGAACAGCTTTCCAACCAAAACGGCGCGGCGCTTGCGGCCCGCTATGGCGCGCTCTCCGCCGACCACCTCGAATATCTCGACGAAGCCGGCGTCGCCGCGATGAAGCGCGCCGGCATGGCGGCCGTGATGTTGCCCGGTGCGTTCTATTTTCTGCGCGACACGCATCTTCCGCCGATCGCGCAACTGCGCGAAGCCGGCGTGCCGATGGCGCTGGCGACGGATTACAATCCCGGCACCTCGCCGCTGACATCGCTGCTGCTGGCGATGAACATGGGCGCGACGCTGTTTCGGCTGACACCGGAGGAATGCCTGCTCGGCGTCACGCGTCACGCCGCCCAAGCGCTCGGCCGCGGCGGTGACGTCGGCGCACTCGAAACCGGCAAACGCTGCGATCTTGCGATCTGGAACATCGAACGGCCGGCGGAACTGGTTTACCGGATGGGCTTCAACCCATTGCACGCGCGCGTTTGGGGCGGCGAATGAACGAGATCATCTTGCATCCGACGAAGGCTACGCTGGCCGATTGGCGCGCAATCTATAGCGGCGCCAGCGCACGCTTGGACGATTCCACCACGCCTGCGATTGAAGCAAGCGCCGCCGCCATCGATCGCATCCTCGCGCGCGGCGAGCCGATCTACGGCATCAATACCGGCTTCGGCAAACTCGCTGGCGTCCGCGTCGCCGATGCGGACCTCGCGCAGCTTCAGCGCAACATCGTGCTGTCGCACGCTGCCGGCGTCGGTGAACCCATGCCGGCGCAAATCGTGCGGCTGATGTTGGCGCTCAAACTCAACAGTTTGGGTCAAGGCGCATCTGGCGTACGGCCGCAAACCATCGCGCTCATGGAAGCGATGCTCGCGAAGCGGCTTTATCCGGTGATCCCAGCGCAAGGCTCGGTCGGCGCCTCGGGCGATCTCGCGCCGCTCGCGCACATGGCCTGTGCGATGATCGGCGTCGGCGAGATCATCACAGATCGCGGTGTGAAACCCGCCGCCACGGCACTGGGCGAAGCTGGATTGAAGCCGCTTGAGCTCGCCCCGAAAGAAGGCCTCGCTCTTCTCAACGGCACGCAATTCTCCACGGCCTACGCCCTCGCCGGCCTCTTCGAGGCCGAACGCCTCTACCAATCCGCGCTTGTCACCGGCGCGCTGTCGACGGAAGCGGCCAAAGGCTCCGACACGCCGTTCGATCCCCGCATTCATACGCTGCGCGGCCATCGTGGGCAGATCGAAACGGCGGGGGCGTTGCGGACGCTTATGTCAGACTCGGCCATAAGAGCGTCGCACTTGGCCGGCGACGAGCGCGTGCAGGACCCCTATTGCTTGCGTTGCCAGCCGCAAGTGATGGGCGCAGTGCTCGACATGCTGCGCCAAGCTGCGACCACGCTCGAAATCGAAGCGCGGGGCGTCTCTGACAATCCGCTGATCTTTGCGGATACCGACGAGGCGCTCTCAGGTGGCAATTTCCACGCCGAGCCTGTCGCTTTCGCCGCCGACATGATCGCCATTGCGCTCTGCGAAATCGGCTCGATCGCCGAGCGCCGCATCGCCATGCTGGTCGACCCCGCGCTCTCAGGCCTGCCCGCGTTTCTGACGCCGCGCCCGGGACTGAATTCGGGCTTCATGATCCCGCAAGTGACAGCGGCGGCGCTGGTTTCCGAAAACAAGCAGCGCGCTTATCCCGCGAGCGTGGATTCCATCCCGACTTCGGCCAACCAGGAGGATCACGTCTCGATGGCCGCGCATGGCGCGCGTCGCTTGCTCGGCATGGCCGCGAACGTGGATGAGATCATCGCCATTGAATTGCTCGCCGCGGCGCAAGGCTGCGACTTCCATGCGCCTCTGACATCGAGCCCAGCGCTCGAACGCGTCCGCACGCGCATCCGCCAGGATGCGCCGACACTCGCAGACGATCCGCATTTCAGGCCGCTGATGCAAGCCAGCGCCGCGATCGTGCGGGCGGGCGACGTGATCCGGGCCGCCGACGTCGAATTGCCAGGCGTCGCCACATGAGCGATTGGCTGCATGTCCACGAGGGCCACGCGCCGCTGATCGTCGCCATGCCGCATGTCGGCACGGAGATTCCGCCGTCGATCGAACCGCGCCTGATCGATCCGTGGCGCGCGCGCAAGGATGCGGATTGGTGGATCGAAAAGCTCTACGCGTTCGCCGCCGGTCTTGGCGCCACCATCGTTCGCACCACAATCTCGCGCACTGTGATTGACCTCAATCGCGACCCTTCCGGCGCCTCGCTCTATCCGGGCCAAGCCACCACGACACTTTGCCCTACGGACACGTTTGACGGCGAACCGCTTTATCAGCCGGGCCAAGAGCCCGACGCCGCCGAGATCGCACATCGTCGCGCGACTTGGTTTGATCCGTACCACGCTTCGCTGCGCGTTCAGATCGAACGCTTGCGCCATACGCACGGAAGCGTGGTGCTTTACGATGCGCACTCGATCCGCTCGCGCGTGCCGCGCTTGTTCGAGGGCGAGTTACCGCATTTCAATATCGGCACCAATAACGGCGCGACATGCGCGCAAGCTTTGAGCGATGCGGTCGCCGCCGCGTGCGCGAACACGCCATTCTCCAGCGTCGTCAACGGCCGCTTCCGCGGCGGCTGGACGACGCGTCATTACGGCGAGCCCGCACGCGGCGTGCACGCGATCCAAATGGAGCTCGCCTGCCGCGGCTACATGGATGAGCCGAGCGCGCCCTTCACCGCCGCCAATTGGCCTACACCATTCGACGCCGCACGCGCCGCGCCCATGCAAGCGGCGCTCTCAAACGTACTGCAAGCCTGCATCGCCTTCGCCCAAGAGGAAAAGCCATGAGCCGTCACGACAATACGCGCGTGATCCGCGCCCCGCGCGGGTCCGAACTCTCGGCGAAATCCTGGCTCACCGAAGCGCCGATGCGCATGCTGATGAACAATCTCGATCCGGACGTCGCCGAGCGCCCGGAGGATTTGGTCGTCTATGGCGGCATCGGCCGCGCAGCGCGCAATTGGGAGAGCTTCGATCAGATCGTCGCTACGCTGAAGCGCCTGGAAGACAACGAAACGCTCTTGATCCAATCGGGCAAGCCCGTCGGCGTTTTCCGCACGCACGCGGATGCGCCGCGTGTGTTGCTGGCGAACTCCAATCTCGTGCCGCGCTGGGCGACTTGGGATCATTTCCACGAACTCGATCGCAAGGGCCTGATGATGTACGGCCAGATGACGGCCGGGTCGTGGATCTATATCGGCGCACAGGGCATCGTGCAGGGCACGTACGAGACGTTCGCTGAGATGGGTCGTCGCCACTATGGCGGCGATCTCTCGGGCCGCTGGCTGCTCACCGCAGGTCTCGGCGGCATGGGCGGCGCGCAACCGCTCGCGTCCGTATTCGCTGGCGCATCGTGCTTAGCGATCGAATGCCAACCCTCACGCATCGATATGCGCGTGCGCACCGGCTATCTCGACGTGGTCGCCAAGGACATCGACGATGCGCTCGCGAAGATTGAGCAAAGTTGCAAGGAACGGCGTCCGATTTCTGTCGGTCTGCTCGGCAACGCCGCCGAAGTGCTGCCCGAATTGCTGCGCCGCGGCGTGAAACCCGATCTGCTGACAGATCAAACCTCCGCGCATGACCCGGTGAACGGCTATCTGCCGAAAGGCTGGACGCTCGCGGAATGGGAAGATTCGCGTAAATCCGATCCGCGCAGAGTCGAAGCCGCCGCGCGCGCGTCGATGGCCGAACATGTCCAAGCCATGCTCGAATTCCAAAAGCGCGGCGTGCCGACCGTCGATTACGGCAACAACATTCGGCAGATGGCCAAGGAGGAAGGCGTCGCCAACGCGTTCGACATTCCGGGCTTCGTGCCAGCCTATATTCGCCCGCTCTTCTGCGAAGGCATTGGCCCCTTCCGTTGGGCCGCGCTCTCCGGCGACCCGGAAGACATTTATCGCACCGACGAAATGGTGAAGCGTCTGCTGCCGGACAACCGACATCTGCACAATTGGCTCGACATGGCCAAGGCGCGCATCAAATTCCAAGGCCTGCCGGCGCGCATTTGCTGGGTGGGCCTTGGCGATCGCCATCGCTTGGGGCTCGCGTTCAACGAGATGGTGGCCAAGGGCGAATTGAAAGCACCGATCGTGATCGGTCGCGATCATTTGGATTCAGGCTCCGTCGCCTCGCCCAATCGCGAGACCGAAGCGATGCAGGACGGTTCGGACGCCGTCTCCGATTGGCCGCTGCTCAACGCGCTGCTGAATTGCGCGTCGGGCGCGACCTGGGTGTCGCTGCATCATGGCGGCGGCGTTGGCATGGGCTTTTCGCAACACGCCGGCATGGTGATCGTTTGCGACGGCACGCAGGCCGCCGCCGAGCGCATTGGCCGCGTGTTGTGGAACGATCCCGCGAGCGGGGTCATGCGCCATGCGGACGCCGGCTATGACATCGCCATCGCCAGCGCGCAAAAACACAAGCTCGATCTGCCGAGCCTCAAACGCTGAGGCTGAGCTCCGGGGCCGGCAGCGTGCAGGACGTACGCAACAGCGCCGCGCCGGAATGATCATACGCCGAAAACGACATCCGCGTTTGCCCGGCCGCATCGCGCCCGCGCGTCCAGATCACTTCGCAACGGGGCATGTCTTCGCCCCACGCCGCGCGGAGCGCGTCCTCTGCCTCGAGCAGCGCGCCGTATTGATCGTAAGCGTGCAAGACCACTTCGATACGCTGACACACATCCTGCAGCTTGGTGCGCCGCAAGGCGCGCACGAACGCTTCCGCGCCGCCTTGCGTGGCGCGCAAACTGGGATCGCGCTGGCGATGATAGGTCTCTGCACTGGCTAACATGGGTCTGCTCCTCGGATTGAAGCCGACCAGCGCGCACAACAAAAAACCCCGCTCCTTCGAGCGGGGTTTCGGGTCTTGCGAACCGATCGGCGTGGCTTAAAGCGCGCGCCTTCCCCCCGCTTGGGACGGAAGAATAATGCTTACGATAATCGAGACGTTCTGGGCGCGCGTGCGGGCGCCGGCGTCGATCGCCGTAAGCTCCACACGTTTTTTAAGACCATTCAGGCCCATAAAGCGCAACCCTTCCGTTTTAGCCTAGTGACACAGCGTTTTGCGTCGCGCAAGCGGGCCAGAACAAGCTGCCTGGCGCCTGTGCTCCCCGCGCAACGGCGGCTACCAGCGATTATGCACCTTTTCCGCAAACCCGATCAGGTCGCGCACCTCAAGCTTGGCGCCGTCGTCCAGCACGACCGCACCGGTGAAGCGGCCGAACACCTGATGCTGATCGGATTCGATCGGCCCAACATTCGCATGCGAGGCGCGATCGACGATCGGCGCGAAATTCATCTCGAAACGACCATCATTGCTGCTGAAGCGCCAAGGCGAGCCGTCGAGCTTGCCTTCCGGCAAATGGAACGTGACTTGATCGAGCTTGTGCGCACGGCCATCGACGAACACCATGTTCTCGCTCGCGGCCGAGGTGTCGCCAAAGCCATAGCCGATGTTGAAGCCGAACGCGCGGCCATCGACGACGCCGGAGGCCGAGCCCCAATACCACGTGTTGTCATACGTCCAGACGCCGCGGCCCCAATCGAGCACGCCCATCGATGTCTCGGGCATGAAAGCAAAGCGCTCGCCGCCGACGGTCACTTCGCCGCTGGCCCGCAGGCAATTGATTTTTTGGTTGTAGTAGAAGGCGCGCGGCGCGTTCGGGAACGGCGTCGCGATCACCATCCGGTCCATTGCCGGCTGCGCCAGGAAGAGCTCGCCTTTCAGCCCACGACCTTTGTCGAAGCCGGGCGCCTCAACTGAAATCACGCGGCCGCCAGGCGCATGGCGATAAGCGATGCGCACGCCGCCTGACCCAAACGCGACATCGCCCGTGTCCGCGCTCTCCGGCAGCTTCATCTTGCCCATCGGAAACGGAACCATGGCTTCCACCGTGGTGGCGGAGGCCGCGCGAAAATCGAACCAGGTCGCGGCAAGGAAGCCGAGATAGTCATTATCCGCCATCGTCAGCGCGAGACCGTACGCGTCGTTCAAGACGCAGTAATAATCCCATTCCTTGATCTTGAGCGGCCCGGCCTTGATCGCGCTGCGCTTGTAGCGGCGTGCTTCTTCAGTCGCCCAGCCGCGCTCGACGAGACGGCCCTTGGCGTCCAGCAGATCGCCCCTGCCCATTCGGTTTTGCATGTTTCCCCCCGTTCGCCGCCAATCTCAGCGGGCGCGACTCAGTGTCAACCTACGCCTTAACGGCACTGGCCAAGGCGCGCGGCGTTGCTTACCTAGAGAGTTGGGAGATACCCATGCTTTGGTTCATTCTTGTCTCGGCCGTCGCCATTATCGGCATCTCGGTGTTTGTTGGTCGGGCCATCTCCAAGCCGCGCGGCAAGCAAATGACCAATCAGGAGAAGGTGACGGCGCTCAAAGCCTCGGGAGCGCTGCAGCACCGCAAGTCCAACCGGCCGACGCGCTGATGGCCGAAACCGCCCGCGCCCCACTGCCGACGGAGAAGGCGGCCGCTTACGCGGCGCTGCGCGCGGAAATCGCCGCCGTGGTCGCGGGTGAGCCAAGTCGCACCGCCCGCTACGCCACAGCGGCGTCATTGCTCGCCAACGCCTTCCCCGACCGCTTCTTTTGGACCGGCTTCTATCTGGTCGATGAAGCCAAAGGCGATGAACTCGTCGTCGGCCCCTACCAGGGCACGCTCGGCTGCCTGCGCATCCCATTCGGCAAAGGCGTCTGCGGCGCGGCCGCCGCCAAGGGTGAGACCATCCTGGTGCCGGACGTCCACGCCTTCCCCGGCCACATCGCCTGCGACAGCCGTTCCAATTCCGAGATCGTTGTCCCGGTGTTTGACCAGGCCGGCAAGCTCGCCGCCGTCCTGGACGTCGACTCCACCCAGTTCGACGCCTTCGACGCCGTCGACCGGGCCGGCCTCGAAGGCATCTGCGCCGACCTGCTGAAAACGCCATAAAAGCCCGGTTGGCCCAAGCCCCGGCGGGGCCTATGACAGCCCCAAAATCAGCTTTGGGGCCACCTTTGACCACCAACACCACCGGCTTGATCCTCAGCCAGATCGCGCAGACCTCGACCGAGGCGGCGGCCATCGCCAGCGCCAAGCTCCGCGGCTACGGCCGCAAGAACGACGCCGACCAGGCGGCGGTCGACGCCATGCGCCGCGTGTTTCAGACCGCGCCCTTTTGCGGCAAGGTCGTGATCGGCGAAGGCGAGATCGACGAAGCGCCGATGCTCTATATCGGCGAGGAACTCGGCGCTGGCGGTCTGCGGGCCGATATCGCCGTCGATCCACTCGAAGGCACCAAGCTCTGCGCTTCCGATGCGCCGAACGCGATGACTGTCGTGGCGCTCGCGCTCGAAGGTGGTTTGCTGCACGCACCGGACATGTACATGGACAAGCTCGCCATCGGCCCAGGCTACCCCGCCGGCCTGATCGACCTTGATCTCTCCCCGACCGAGAATGTGATGCGCCTCGCCAAGGCCAAAGGCGTGCCGGTGAGCGCCATCCGGGCGTGTCTGTTGGACCGTCCGCGTCACGCGCACATCATCGAGGAGCTGCGCAGCGCCGGCGCGGGCATTCGCCTGATCCCGGACGGCGATGTCGCCGGCGTGTTCTGGACCACGGAATTCGCGCGCTCCGGCGTCGACATCTATTTCGGCTCCGGCGGCGCGCCCGAAGGCGTGCTGGCCGCCGCGGCGATCCGCTGCGCCGGCGGCCAGATGCAGGCGCGCTTGATGCCGGAAAACGAGCAGGAGGAAGCCCGCGCCCGCGCGATGGGCCGCGACGTGCACGCAAAGCTTACGTTGGACGACATGGTGCCCGGCGATGTGGTGTTCGCCGCGTCCGGCGTGACGCATGGGTCGATGTTTGAGGGCGTGCATTTCGAACACGGCCACGCGCATGTCGAGACGCTGGTGTGGGACAGCTTCTCCAAGCGCAAAAGCCGCGTCCGCTCGATCTGGCCTGAGCTCTAATTCCGCGTTTCGCCCGGCGATTCACCGGGAACGAACACATCGACAGCACCGCCCGCGCCATCGCCGGGCGCGATTTCCGCAGGCGGCTCTTGCACGGCCGGCGGCGCAATGCGGCGCGCAAACGCCGACAAGCCCGGCACGTTCACGGCGCCGTCGAACACATGGATCGCCGCCCCTTCGAACGCAGCCCCGACGGGCTCCACGCGTCCGCCGAGGCAATCGCCGAGGAAGTGTTCGAGCACCGCGAGATAGGAAAGCCGGTTCGGCTGACGCACCAGGTCGCGACCTTCTTCGGGAAACGACAGATAGGTAAGCGCCCCGCGCGCGCGGATCGCGGCGGCCAGCTGATCGCTCTCACCGCGCGGCGTACGCGGATCGCGCGCGCCGAGCGCGAGCAAGAACGGGGTGCGGATTTGCGTGGCGCGAAAATAGGGCGAGCGCTCGCGCAGAAGCTGACGTCCTTCCGGCGTGCGCGGGTCGCCGATGCGCACATACAATTCGTCACGCGCATACGCTGGCGCACGATCGAGCAATGACAGCAAATTCGACTGCGCGCCGTAGCTCGCGCCGCAGCGGAATTGCTCGGCTGCGCCAGAAAGGCCCGACAACGCCGCGTAACCACCGAACCCTGCGCCCACGACGGCCACGCGATTGGGTTGGGCAATGCCGTTGGCGACCGCCCATTGTACGGCGTCGAGCAGATCTTCCTGCATGCGCCCGCCCCACTCGCGATTGCCCGCATTGAGGAAGGCTTTGCCGAAGCCATTGGAGCCGCGGAAATTCACGCTCAGAACCGCATAACCGCGGTTCGCAAGCCATTGGTGCAGCGCGTTGAAGCCGTACGAGTCACGCGACCACGGCCCATCGTGCACGGCCAGGACGAGTGGCTGCGGCTCTTCCGGCCGCGCGTCGCCATTGGCGTCCGAGCCAATCGGCAACGTGAGATAGGATACGAGCGTCAAGCCGTCGCGCGCTTCGATCTCGACTGGCGTCATCGGCTGCAGCGGCGCCTGGTCAAGCGCCGGGCGGTGCCGGAACAGCAACGTGAGGCGGCGTCCGGCGCGATCATAGAGATGCGAACGCGCCGCGATCGTCGGGCCTTCCTCAACGACAATCCAACGTCCATTGTCGGCGCTGCGCGAGACAATGGAAAAGTCGCCCGCAAGATTGCGATCGAGGAATTCGATATCCGCTTGCGTCTCGGGATTGAGCGAGCGCCATTCGCGACGGAGATATTCGGTGGCAAACGCCTCAGCCGCATTATTCGCCGGATTGAGCCATACATCGACGACATCGGCGCGCGCGCTTTCGCCGATCACCGTCTTGACGCCGGTCTCCGCATCGACGCGCACCAAGGCGGTGCGATCGCGGCCGGTGGAATCCAGCATCAGGAAGTTGCGGCCATCCGCTTCGAACGCGATCGGCGTCGCCGACATGGTGTCTTCGAGCGGGATGGCAAACAGCGTCGTCGCCCGACCGCGTTCGTCGAAGCGCACCAATTCAGCGCTGCCGTCCGCCAAGGGCCGCACGCCCAGTCTTACGCGGCCCTCGCGATCCAGCACGAAGCGGGCAAAACCACGCGGCCCTGTATTGCGCAGCAAGACCGAGCGCTCGCCCGAGCGCACGTCTACGCGCACCACGTCGGCCCATGCCGCGTCGCGCTGGTTCAGACTGATGACAACGCCGCTCGGATCGTTGGCGCTGACGCCGAGGATTTCGGCGCGCGCGCCGGCCGGCGTCAACGCCCGTGGCGCACCGCCCGCGACATCGACCGAATAGAGCTGGAAATTCTCATCGCCGCGCTCGTCCTGCAGATAGAGCAAGGTCGCGCCATCGGCGGCCCAGGCGAAGGAACGGATGCCGCGCACGCGGTCGTCGGTGACCGGCCGGGCTTGATCCATGGCGTCAACGGAAAGAACCCAGAGGTTCGTCACCCCATCGCGCGGCGCCAAGAACGCGACCATATCGCCGCGCGGCGAGAGCTGGCCGCCGTTGCGCACCGGGTCGCCGAACAGATCGGCGCGGGAAATCGAAGGCTGCACGACCTCGGGCGTAGGCGCGCGCACGCCGTCCCGGCCGCACGCCGCGACGGCGAAAGCGAGCCCCAAGGCGGCGATGGCCCCGGCCCAAAATCTGGTCGCTCTCGTCCCCACACCCAAACCTTACAAGGCCGTCATCCACCGTCCAACTCACATGGCTGACAGGAAGTTCACCTTTGCGGCAGGGATGGGGCGAGGGCTGCGGCGGAAGGGCATTCTTCCCCAGATAGGGGACTGAAAGCCACGCTTTGACACCCCGCCCGGCGCACCCTATTCCACTGCCGCTTTGACAAAATCGACTCATCCCCCCGCCGCCCATACCGGCGCACTCGTGCTCGCCGATGGAACCGTTTTTCTGGGCCAGGGTCTGGGGGCCGAAGGGGCCGCCGATGGCGAGGTGTGCTTCAACACCGCCATGACGGGCTATCAGGAGATCCTGACCGACCCCTCTTACGCGGCCCAGATCGTCGCCTTCACCTTCCCGCACATCGGCAATGTCGGCGCCAACGTGCAGGACACCGAGACGTCTTCGCCCGCCGCTGCGGCCGCCGCGCGCGGCGCCGTGTTTCGCACCAATCCGACAGCGCCCTCGAACTGGCGTTCGGAAGATGATCTCAATGCTTGGCTGAAGAAGCGCAACATTATCGGCCTCGCCGGTCTCGACACGCGCGCCCTCACGCGCCGCATTCGCGAGCATGGCATGCCGAACGCCGTCATCGCGCATGCGCCCGACGGCAAGTTCGATCTCGAAGCGTTGCACAAGCGCGCACAAGCTTGGCACGGCCTTGACGGTCTCGATCTCGCGAAAGAAGTGACGACCGCGCAAAGCTACGTCGTCAACGAAAGCTTGTGGCAATGGCCGCTCGGCGTGCCGGAAGTGCAGAAGCCAAAATTCACCGTCGTCGTCATGGATTACGGCGTGAAGCGCAACATCCTCCGTTCACTCGGTGAGATCGGCGCCAAGACGATCGTGCTGCCCGCCACCGCGACCGCCGAAGAAGCGCTCGCGCACAAGCCGGACGGCATCCTGCTTTCAAACGGCCCCGGCGATCCGGCCGCGACCGGCAAATACGCCGCGCCCGAAATCAAGAAGCTCGTCGACAGCGGCACGCCGGTGATGGGCGTGTGCTTGGGCCACCAGATGCTCGGCCTCGCGCTTGGCGCCAAAACTTTGAAAATGCCGCAAGGCCATCACGGCGCGAACCATCCGGTGCAAGACAAAAGCACCGGCAAAGTCGAGATCGTGTCGATGAACCACGGCTTCGCCATCGATCGCGACACGCTGCCGAAAGGCGTGAAGGAAACCCACGTCTCGCTGTTCGACGGCTCCAATTGCGGCATCGCGCTTGAAGGCAAGCCCGTCTTCTCGGTGCAATATCACCCCGAAGCGAGCCCCGGCCCGCAAGATAGCCACTATCTCTTTGAGCACTTCGCGAAACTGATGAAGAAGAGCGGCAAGGCGGCTTGAGCAGCGGGCGCACATATCTCGCGCCCGTCCGCCGCCCGCTTACACCAGCCGAACGTCGTTGGCTGAACGGTTTTATCAAACGCAATGAAGAGCGCAGCCACGATTCCATGCGGACGCGCGTGGTCGTCGGTGTGATCACCGCGTCGCTTTGGTTGGCGACACTCCTGACATCTACCGTACCGGCTATTTGGGTAACGCTTGTTTGGGCGGCCGGCGGCGCAACCTTCTATTTTTGGGCCCGGCGCGACTTTGTGAAGGAAGCTAGTGCGCGTATCGCCTGCGCCAAATCGGTTCTGCGCAGCGACGCAGTTGATACTTTCCGTATCCAATCACGCGCATTCGCTGAATTGGTCGAGTTTGAACATGAAATCGACTTCTATGCCTTTGAGACAGAAGACGAGCGCATCATCTTCGTGGCCGCCCAAGACATTCGCCATCGACGAGGTTTTCCGAGCCTGGATTTCACCATAGCGCACATCCTGGATGAAGCGGGCACGGTGGTAGAAAAGAGAACGATCCGGAATGCGCCACGCGCAGGTTCCGCGCGAATTCTGCGGGCCGATAAGCTAAGGTGGCCAATCGATCACCTTGAGGTCATACAAGCTCGCCTTGATACCCTTGAGGCTGCTTCCCCTGATCAAGCATAGCCAACACGTGTTCACTCCCCATTTCACCGCCCCCCTCGTTTCCCTCGCGCCTATGGCCGGCGTGACGGACATTCCGTTTCGCCGGCAGGTGAAGGCCTTTGGTGGGCGCTATTGCGTGTCGGAGATGGTGGCGTCCGAGCAGCTCGCGCGCGATCGCGTCGACATGGCGCGTCGCGCCGCCGGCTTCGGCGTGATTGCGCCGCTCGTCATCCAACTTGCCGGCCGCGAAGCGCATTGGATGGCCGAAGGCGCACGCCTTGCCGAAGATGCCGGCGCCGATGTCATCGACATCAATATGGGCTGCCCCTCGAAGAGCGTGACTTCCGGCCTCTGCGGCTCGGCGCTGATGCGCGATCCCGACATGGCGTTGAAATTGATCGAAGCGACGGTCTCCGCCACCAAACTTCCCGTCACGCTGAAAATGCGTCTCGGCTGGGACCATGCCAATCTCAACGCGCCCGAGATCGCCAAGCGAGCCGAGAATGCTGGCGTGCGCATGATCACCATCCACGGCCGCACGCGCCAGCAATTCTACACGGGAATCGCCGACTGGGCTGCGATCGCGCCCGTCGTTGATGCGGTGCGCATTCCAATCATCGCCAATGGCGACATCAGCAACGCCGCCGATGCCCGCCGCGCGCTCGCACTCTCGGGCGCGGCGGGCGTCATGATAGGCCGCGCCGCGCAAGGCAAACCCTGGCTGCCCGGCGCGATCGAACACGCGCTCACGCACGGCGGCGAGATCGCAGCGCCCGCGCGCGAAATCCTGCTCGCATCCCTGCTGGCGCTCTACGAAGACACGCTCGCCTTCTACGACGAAGGCTTGGGCCTCCGCATCGCGCGCAAACACATCGCCTGGAGCATCGACGCCGTGCTCGGCCCAAGCGCCCGCGAACACCGCAAAGCCATCTGCACGCTCACCGACCCCGCCCGCGTCCGCGAAGAACTGATCGCTTTGTTCGCGCAAGAGCCGGAATTGGCGGCGGCTTAGCATTCCCCTCGCCCCGCAAAGCGGGGGAGGGGTTAGGGGTGGGGGATACACGTCTGCGCACCGGAGTATGTCCCCCTCCCGTCGCTTCGCGACACCCTCCCCCGCTACGCGGGGCGAGGGTTGATTGCGGCGCATTCCCCGTCACACTGCACGCATGACCAAACCCGCCCTCCTCGTTCATCCCCCGCTCGGCCTCTTCGAAATGCGCTTGGCCGAGTACGACATCGTCCGCTGGCCGACGGATCGCACAGACGTGCGCGCCGCCGTGACGATCGGCCATGTGGGTCTCACCAATGAGATGATCGATGCGCTGCCGGAGCTGAAATGCATCGTCTGTTTCGGCGTCGGCGTGGACGGGCTTGATCTCGCTTATTGCGCAAAGCGCGGCGTCGCTGTCACGCATGGGCGCCACATCAATCACGAAGACGTCGCCGACGTCGCCATCGGCCTGATGATCGCGCGGCTGCGCTTCTTCACCGAAGGCGAGCGCGTGTTGCGCGGCGGCACGTGGACGCCGCCGCTTGCGGTGCCGCCGCAGAAGCGTTTGCGCGGGCGCAAGCTTGGGATTGTCGGCATGGGCGCCATCGGCGAAGCGATTGCGGCGCGCGCTGAAGCGTTTGGGCTGGAGATCAAATGGTACGGCCCGCGCGCGAAGCCCGCGATCAAGCACGCTTACGAACCCGATCTGCCGAAGCTCGCCGATTGGGCCGAAGTGCTGATCGTCGCCGCGCGCGGCGATAAGACCACCGAGGGCCTCATCAACGCAGATGTGATCAAAGCGCTCGGCAGCGACGGCGTGCTCATCAACATCTCACGCGGCAACGTCATCGATGAGGACGCACTGATCGCCGCGCTCAAAAGCGGCGCGCTTGGCGGCGCAGGCCTCGACGTGTTCGTCGAAGAACCCACGCCCGTCTCACGCTGGGCCGACGTCCCCAACACCACGCTCACGCCGCACCTCGGCGGCGGCACCCGCGAAGCCCTTTGGGAAGGCTCGCAAAACGTGCTGGAAAATCTGCGCCGGTTTTATGCGGGCGAAGAGCTGCTTTCGCTGGTGGAGCACTAAGCGGCGGCGACACCAAGCGGCAGGTAAAGCAGCGGCTGCCAGCGTCGCACATCTTCGTTGCAGTCCTGCTCCCAAGGGAACAGGCGCTGTTGCTTTCCGGGCCAGAAGATTTGAAACGCCTTTAACCCTTCCGCAGACCCCAGTTGGCGATGCCGATACCAACCAGCAAACCCTAAATATTCTGGCATTTGAGTTTCGTGGACGGGACGCACAACGCAATCAAATCCTTCGATGAGATCGCGCACGCGTAATCCGTCGGCGAGCTTTAGGCCCGCCGATACCTGCCTATAAACCTCCCACAACATTGAGTGCTGCAGGTTCTTCGGCAAGCCAAAGACGATGCACTCTGGCGCTTGAGCTGCCGCCCACCATCCGATCGAGTAGGAAAAATTTGGCTCTCCGCTGCGTCCTTCACCGACGTGCATGCAGGACCAGCCGTGCTCGCCGATATTGTCCAGCACCTTCTGGTCCGCGGCACTGAGCGCCATCTAAGCCCGCCCGTACGGCGTCGAGTTGAAAATCCCCATCTCTTCTTCGCTCATGTCCGCGCCGATATCGGCGAAGAGCGGCGTGGAGAGATAGCGTTCGCCCGTATCGGCCATCATCGCCAAGATGTTAGCGCCGGCGGGCGCTGTCTTCGCAATTTCCAAGGCGCCGGCGAGATTGGCGCCGGACGTGATGCCGACGAATATCCCTTCCTTCGCCGCGAGGTCTTGCGAGCAGCGCATGGCGTCCGCATTGGCGATCTGCACCACTTTGTGAACGCGCGAGAGATCGACGTCGCCGGTGATCTTCGGGATGAAATCCGGCGTCCAGCCCTGCATCGGGTGCGGCTTGAACGCGGGGTGGCCCGCGGCCGGCGTGCCGTCGGCGTTGCGCTCTTGCGGCAGGCCGCTGGAGAGCAGCGGCGCGTCCGCCGGTTCGCAGACGATGATCTTGGTGTCCGGCAATTCCTTGTTGAGCACGCGCGCGACGCCGTTCAGCGTGCCGCCCGTGCCATAGCCCGTCACCCAATAATCGAGCTTCACATCGCGGAAATCATCGACGATCTCGCGCGCCGTCGTCTTCACGTGCATTTCGGGGTTCGCGTCGTTCTCGAATTGGCGCGTCCAATACCAGCCGTGCGTCTTCGCAAGCTCCATCGCCTTTTGCACCATGCCGGTGCCGCGCAGCGCCGCCGGCGTCGTCACCACTTTGGCGCCGAGGAAACGCATCAGCTTGCGGCGCTCCACGGAGAAGCTCTCGGCCATCGTCACCACGAGCGGATAGCCCTTCGCCGCGCACACCATCGCGAGGCCGATGCCGGTGTTACCGCTGGTGGCTTCCACCACCGTCATGCCCGGCTTCAGCTCGCCCGACCGCTCCGCCGCTTCGATCACGCCCAGCGCCAAGCGATCCTTCACCGAGCCCAGCGGATTGAACGCCTCGACCTTCACGTAGAGATTCACGCCCGCCGGCGCGATGCGATTGAGCTTCACCACCGGCGTGCGGCCGACGGTTTCGAGAATAGAATTGTAGCGGGCCATGCGCGCGCCTCCTCAGATAAATCGAGACGCACCCTTTACCGCCCCGCGCTTCGCCACGCGAGTGCTTTCGGTCACACATGCGCGGGCGCTCACGCGCTGAATGCGCCGCAGGGCTGGTCGCGCATCAGCTTGCGCCAATCGCCCGCCGACATGTGCACCAGCGTCTTGTGATCGCCGCCCTCGAAATAGATGTCGTCGGCGTCGAGCAAGCTCTCGTCCATAACAGTCTCGAGGTTGAACGCTTCGCCGATCGGCGGAATGGCGCCCAGGTCGCAGTCGCTGAACAGCGACGCGCTCTCCTCTTCCTCCGCCAAGCGCACGGGGCGCCCGAGCCAGTGCTGCAAGCGATCGAAGCGCACTTGGCGCGACGCCGGCACGACGGCGAGCATGTAATCCTCGCCGACGCGCACCAGCACGGCTTTCGCCATCAGGTCATCGTCAATGTGCGCCACATGCGCCGCCTGCGCCGCGCTCTTGGCGCGCGCATGCGGAATTTCCTCAAATCGACATCCTCTGCGGTCGAGATAGGAGCGTAACCGCGGCGAAATCGACATCATCGCCTCCTTGTTCAATGAGGAAGCGCGAGGATTCGGATGCGTCGAGCGGGGCGCTGCCCTGGGCCTCGCGCCAATGCCTGTGATCCTAATCTGGAACTTTGCTGACGCCAATCGCCATTGGCTGTGGCGCCGACGCGCGGAACCACCGTGGGCGCCGTCTGTTCTTCTTGCAGTCATTCAAGAGGAGAATGTGCAATGGCTGAGAGAGAAAGCGGCGGCGGTTCCTCGCCTTGGGTCGCGTTTCTGGCGGGCATCTTCCTGGTCGCCATCATTGCCGTAGGCGTCGTCGCCTATAATGGCGGCTTACAGCGCCAAGAGACGGCGCAGCTTGAGATCAATGTGCCGGACGTGAAGGTCGATCCGCCTGAGATCGACATGCCGGAATTACCCGCGCCGCAATCGCCGCCTACGGCGGACGCGCCGGCCCCGGCTTCTGAAACCCCGTAACGCAAAAAGGGCGGTCCCAACGGACCGCCCTTTCTCAATGCGTCGCGAACCCTTAGCGCAATTCGAACGTCACGCTCACGCTCGCCCGCGTTTCGATTTCGCCGGGCGCGATCGGCGTGGCGACGGCGTCGGCTTCCATGCGCGCGGCCATCGGCACGGGGTAGGGTTGCGCATATCCCCCGCCCTCGCTGACAGCGACGACGCGGTGCACGCGCATGCCCAGCGCACTCGCATACAATTCCGCGCGCCGGCGCGCCTCGGTGATGGCTGCGCGACGCGCGGCGTCCAATTGCGCGTCGGGATCGGCGTGTGAGAACGAGACGCCATGAATGGTATTGCCCCCGGCCGCGACCGCGGCGTCGATGACGCGTCCGACATTGTTCACGTTGCGGATCTTCGCCGTCACCGTGTTGTTGGCTTGGTAGCCGGTGATGAGTGGCGGCTGGTTCTCGCGATATTGCTGCTGCGGGAACACGGACACGTTTGACGTCTGGATATCGCGCTCGGCGATGCCGGCGCGACGCAGCGCCTGCGTCAGCGCGCTCATGCGGCGCGCATTCTCTTGCAGCGCGGCCTGCGCGGTCTGTCCCTCGGTGGTGACGCCCAAATTGATCGTCGCCATGTCCGGACGTGCTTCGGACGTGCCGTCAGCGCTGACGCTCAGCAACGTGCCCTGGACGCCGGGCGTCCCGTGCTCAGCGGGCGCGGTCTGCGCGACAGCGGCATTGGGAACCGCGACCGTCGCCATAATGGCGAACGCGGCGGCGGCTTTGATGAAACGCATGTTTTTCTCCTCCAGATCCCCTCTGGCTCGCTCTCTTCCACGCGCGTGTGGCGCCCGAATTACGGCAAGGTCAGGTTTTTTCGACGCCTAGCGAAAATGTGAGCCGGCAACCTTTGTTCCGGTCGGCGCGTTTCTGCCGGCAAGAGGAGATGACGTGATGGAGAAGAACATCCAGCCCCCGAAAAAACCGAACCCGCCGCCGAAGCCGAAAAAGGTGCGCGACGCTGGCCCCGACGCCATGGAAAATCCACCCAAACGCTGGGACGAAGCCGACGAGGCTTCAGACGAAAGCTTCCCCGCGAGCGACCCGCCGGCGAAATACTGAGTGCTGCAGTCGGGATAATTGTTCCGCAACCGCAGCGGACGCCAGTTTCGGGTAACCGAATCACGTAAACTCGGCTTTTCAGCCCGGTTGATGATTTGCGCTTCTCAGACGCCTTCCTGCGCCAAGTGCGCGACCGCGTATCCATCGCGGATTACGCCGGGCGGCGCTTAAGCTGGCACAAGCAAAAATCCCGCCCGAGCGCCGGCGATTATTGGGCCTGCTGCCCCTTCCACCAAGAGAAGAGCCCCTCCTTCCACGTCCTCGACACCAAGGGCGTGTTCAAATGCTTTGGCTGCGGAGAGAAGGGCGACGTCTTTACCCTCGCGATGAAGCTCGAAGGGCTCTCCTTCCCCGAAGCCGTGTCGCAAATGGCCGAACGCGCCGGCATGGAAATGCCGAAGGACGATTACGAAGATCGCGGCGACACTGATCGCCGCAAGCGGCTCTATCAGATCACTGCGCGCACCGCGAAACTCTACGCCGACGCGCTGCGCTCCTCCGGCGGCGCAGACGCGCGCAAATATCTGCAAGGTCGCGGCCTTGGTCCCGACGAATGGGAGCGCTTCGGCATTGGCCTCGCGCCCGACGAATGGACCTGGGCGCTCGATAAACTGAAAGCCGAAGGCTTCACGCAAGAAGAGATCGTCGCCGCAGGCGTTGCGCGCGAAGGTGAAGAGGGCAAGCGCGCCATTGATACGTTCCGTGGCCGCGTCACCTTCGAAATCACCGATCCAGCCGGGAAAATCATTGGTTTTGGCGGCCGCGCGCTGGCGAAGGACGCGAAAGCTAAATACATCAACTCGCCCGAAACGGCGCTCTATTCGAAGAGCCGCGTGCTTTATCGGCTGAAGCAAGCGCGCGAAATGTTGGCGCGTACGAAAGCCGAGGGCCTCGTCGTCGGCGAAGGCTATCTCGACGTGATCGCGTTCGAGCGCGCCGGCATCGCCGCTGTGGCGCCTTGCGGCACAGCACTCACCGAAGATCAGCTGCAATTGCTCTGGCGTTCCGGCAGCGAGCCGGTGATCTGTCTTGACGGCGACAGCGCCGGCCAACGCGCCGCCGAACGCGCGCTCGATCTCGCGCTGCCGCATTTGTCGCCCGCACACACGCTGCGCTTCGCGCACGCGCCGGCGGGCCAGGACCCGGACGATATTTTCCGCAGCGGCGGCGCCGAGGCGCTGCACGATCTGATCGCCAACGCCACGCCTGCCGTCGATGCGCTGTTCGAGCGTGAGAAGAACAAGCGCGAACTCAGCACGCCGGAAGCGCGCGCGGCCTTCCAGGCGGGGCTTAAGGAAGCGATCGCCAAGATTGCCGATCGCGACACCCAGCGGCTCTATTTCTCCGAACTGATGAGCCGGGCGAACGCGCACCTGCGCAGCCTTCGCCCGCCCTTCGTCCCGTTCGCGCCCCGCCAGCCTGGCCAACCCGGCGCCGGCCCCTACAAACGCGGCCAGCCGCCCCCGGCGCCGGCCACGGCCGAGCTCAAGGCCATCGCCGGCGTCGAGCGCCCCCGCCCAGCCGCCGAGGGCCTGCTCCGGGCCGCGGTGGACCAACCCGAAGTGCTATCGCGCTATGCCGACTGGATCGAGCGCCTGGAAATCCACGATCCGGACCTCGAAGCCATCCGCGACGCCCTCCTAACGCTCGCCGATGAGGCCTCCCATGCCGAAAATGACGCTCTATCCATTGACCGCGCGACCCTTAGCCTCCATTTGACCCGATCGGGTCAGGAGCGCGCCGCAGCCCGCATTGAGCGTTGGAAGCACGAAGAGAAGCCCCCCGGTCGCAAGGCTGAGCCGAATACCGGCCCCGATGCGAACCCGAGCGAGTGGCTTGCCTTAGTGACACGCCAAGTGGTGCTGCCGGCGATCAGGGAGGAATTGTCTGAGTTGCAGGCGGCAGCCGCCGAGGGCGACGACGACGCGTTCGTTCGCTTCCAGGCGCTGAGCCGCGAGGCTCGTCTAATCGAGGCCCGCGCCCGCGAAGCAAAGCAAGAAGACGCTGCCGCTGATAACGACGACGCCGATGGGCTGGTCGCCTGACCGCCCCGAACCTATTTCGAATGGATAGAGCCGAGTACTGATGAGCAAGACCGAAGAGACCGCGACGGAAGAAAAGGAAGCGCCGGACGGCCCGATCCTCGACCTCTCCGACGCCGCCGTGAAAAAGATGATCAAGGCCGCGAAAGCGCGCGGCTTCGTCACGCACGAGGAACTCAATAAGGTCCTGCCGTCGGAAGAATTCTCCTCCGAGCAAATCGAAGACGTGATGTCCCAGCTCAACGAGATGGGCATCAATGTCGTCGACAATGAGGAAGAAGGCGAAGCCGCCGAGGACGAGGGCGCCAAGGCCGTCGTCACGCGCGACGAGAACGCCAAGCCCGCCGTCACCAACACCCGCGAAGACGCTGACCGCACCGACGACCCCGTGCGCATGTATCTGCGCGAAATGGGCAGCGTCGAACTGCTCTCACGCGAAGGCGAAATCGCCATCGCCAAACGCATCGAAGCCGGCCGCGACGCGATGATCCGTGGGCTTTGCGAAAGCCCGCTCACGTTCGAAGCCATCATGGTGTGGCGCGACGAATTGCGTGAGCAGAAGATTCTGCTGCGCGACATCATCGACCTTGAAGCCACGTACGGCGCCGAGATGGGCATCGTCCCGCAATCGGCGCCCGGCGTGAACGCCGACGGCCTGGTCGATCCCGAGCAAGCCAAGATCGAAATCGCCGAAGCCGAGCGCAAGAAGGCCGAAGCCCTCGCCGCGCGCAACGCGCCCAAGCCCGCGCGCAGCGAGGACGATGACGGCGAAGAGAAAGACCCCGGCGAGGCCGCCGCCGAAGCCGATGCCGACGGCGAGTTTGACGATGAAGCCGCCATCTCGATGTCGGCGATGGAAGCCGAACTCAAGGAAGGCGTGATGTCGACCCTCGACACCATCGCCGAAGCGTTCGGACAATTCCGCAAGCTGCAGGAAAAGCGCATCGAGCTGCGCCTGCAGGGCAAGGCCCTGCCCGGCGCCAAGAACGAAGCCTACGAGACCGCGCAAAACACGATCATCGAAGAGCTGAAGAAGCTGAAGCTCAACAACGCGCGGATCGAAAGCCTCGTCGAGCAGCTCTACGCCATCAATCGCAAGCTCATTCAGCTTGAAGGCAAGCTGATGCGCCTCGCCGATTCAAACGGCGTGCCGCGCGGCCAATTCCTCGAAGCCTATCAAGGCAGCGAACTCGATCCGAAATGGACTGAGAAGGTCGCCGCCAAATCGAAGGCCTGGGCCAAGTTCGTCGCGCAAGAAGCCGACGATATCGCCGACATCCGCAGCGAAATCGGCGTGCTCGCCCAAGAAACCGGCGTGCCGATCGACGAATACCGCCGCATCGTCCACGCCGTGCAAAAAGGCGAACGCGAAGCGCGCCAAGCCAAGAAGGAAATGGTCGAAGCGAACCTGCGCCTCGTCATCTCCATCGCCAAGAAATACACCAATCGCGGCCTGCAATTCCTGGATCTGATCCAGGAAGGCAATATCGGCCTGATGAAGGCCGTCGATAAGTTCGAGTATCGCCGCGGCTACAAATTCTCCACGTACGCGACGTGGTGGATTCGCCAAGCCATCACCCGTTCGATCGCCGACCAAGCGCGCACCATCCGCATCCCGGTGCACATGATCGAGACGATCAACAAGCTCGTGCGCACCAGCCGTCAGATGCTGCACGAAATCGGCCGCGAACCGACCCCGGAAGAGCTGGCTGAAAAGCTCGGCTTGCCGCTCGAGAAGGTCCGCAAGGTGATGAAGATCGCCAAGGAGCCGATCTCGCTCGAAACCCCGATCGGCGACGAAGAGGATTCACACCTCGGCGATTTCATCGAGGACAAGAACGCGATCCTGCCCGTCGACGCTGCGATCCAATCGAACCTGCGCGAAACCACCACGCGCGTGCTCGCCTCGCTCACGCCGCGCGAAGAACGCGTGCTGCGCATGCGCTTCGGCATCGGCATGAACACCGACCACACGCTGGAAGAAGTCGGCCAGCAATTCAGCGTGACGCGCGAACGCATCCGTCAGATCGAGGCGAAGGCCCTGCGGAAGCTGAAGCACCCGAGTCGCTCGCGGAAGCTACGGAGCTTCTTGGATAACTAGAGTCCTGCCCGAACTTGTTGTCATCGATCTCGAAGCGACGTGCGATGCGGAGCAACGCATCGTGCGCGCCGCGATGGAGATTATCGAGATTGGCGCCGTACGGGTTGATCTCGGCACGCTTGAAATCGTCGATCGCTTCCAATCCTACGTTCGGCCGGCGATCACGCCAACGCTCACCGCGTTCTGCACCGAGCTAACTGGCATCACGCAAGCGCAAGTCGATGTGGCGCCTTGGTTTGGCGAAGCTTGCGCGCAATACAGCGCTTGGCTCGGACAAGCGCGCGACCTCACGACCTGGGGGAATTACGACAAGGGCCAGTTTGAACGCGACTGCGGGCGAACGGGCAGCGTCGATCCTCATACCGCGCTACGCCACCTCAACTTAAAGACCATTTTCGCCAAAACACTCGGCATTCGCAGCTGTGGGCTCGGCTCAGCATACAAATTGCTCAAACAAGAGATGATCGGACGCCACCACTCCGGTCTCGATGATGCAGTCAACATCGCCCGCCTGCTTACTCTGGCGCCGCAGTTTGGCTCCGATACTCGCGGGCTGGCGCTGCAACGCGATCAATAGATATTCGTCATTCCGGACGCGCGTAGCGCGATCCGGAATCCAGGGATCGTAGAGCGCCGCGCGTTGGCCTTGAATTCCGAACTCTTCGCGTGCCGCGAAGCCCCGGAATGACGGGGCGCTCGTCCGGCGCTAGAATGCTCACAGAATGACACGCCATATCGCCGAACAAGCCATTCTGGACGCTCTCGCAAACGCATTCAAAGACGTTGATCACGACGTTTGGAACGGTGCGACGCTGAATTGTGCGCCAACTCGCATCAAAGAGGTGCGCGAGCTACAACGCAAAGGCGTCGACAACTGGACGCCCGAAGACATCGATTGGCTATTTTTCAAAGCGGCCACGACCGTTGGGTCCGAAGAGACAGTGAAGTTCGCGCTTCCGCGTCTTCTCGCCCACCTCATCCGAGACGAAATTTTCGGCTCGGTCAGCGAAGGCGCAATTGCAGGCAAGCTCGACTACGCTGGTTTCTCAAACTGGCCCACAAACCAGCGCACAGCAGCGTTGAACGCGATTGCCTTGCTCGCCGAGCACTGCGCGGACGAAGAGTACCGGCAGACCGTCAGCGAAGGACTACGGGAATTCGTAGCGCGCCAGCGCGCCAACTGAGTCCGTCATTCCGGACGCGCGTAGCGCGATCCGGAATCCAGGGATCGTAGAGCGCTGCGTGTCGGCCCTGGCTTCCGGGCTCGTCGCGTGCCGAGCCCCGGAATGACGAAACCGCCGACTTGTGCTAGTAGTTATCCACTATGCCCGCCGACACGCTCACCATCTCGCTCACCGGCCCGCTCGCGGATGAAGTCCGCGCCGCGGCCGAGGCGCGTGGTCTGACGCCGGAGGAATATGTCCGCCAGCAGATCATCGACGACCTCGCCTTCGAGGCCGAATACAACGATCTGAGCTGGGACGAAGATTTGCGCCGCCTGGAAGAGCCCGGCGAGAACGTCGCCGCCGAAGAGGTCTTCGCCGAAATCCGCGCCCGGCTTGAAGCACGGACGACGCTCCGTAAATGAGGCGGGTCGAGCTGCGCCCCGCCGCGCGCCGCGACCTGCTCCGCTTCGAACGCGACCTCAACCGCCACAGCCCACGTGCGGCGTTGCGCATGTTCGATCTTGTCACCCGCCGCATCCTCTCGCTCGGCGCCGAGCCCTTCAAAGGCGTCGAACGACGCACCGACATGCGCGAGCTTTTCGTGAAGTTCGGCAAGTCCGCCTATGTTGTCCGCTATCGCGTCACCGACGACGCGGTCATCGTCACGCGCGTCTGGAACAGCCGCCAAAACCGACCAGGCTAGCTCCCGTCCTGCACGCTCCGCGCGGCGGACAAGAACTAAACCCCCGCGTTCGGATCGCGCAGCGGTTCACCCGCGCGCAGCGGCGTCGGCGACATCACCACTTCGGCGAAGTCCGGCGCGTAGGCGATGCGTTGCGTCGGCGACCGTTGCTCGATGCGGGCCACATCCCACGCGTCTTCGTCGAGTGCGGCCATGATCGCTGCGCCGCGCGCACGCGTTTGCGGGTTTGCGCCGTCCATCACGACATGCAGCTCGGCATAATCGCAATCAGCCATGTTGCGTTCGGCGATTTCGAGCATCTGCAGGGTTGTGTCGTCCAACGTGGTTTGGCCTTGACCGAAATACACGCGGAACGACGTCGCCTCGCAGCGCGCCGGCGCTTCGGCCATCGCCGGCGCGGTGGTCATCGCGGCCATCACGACACAAGCGGCCAAAACAGTGCGGAACATGGATGCTCTCCCTCAAAACGAAATGATTTCGTGAGGGACAACGTATGGAACCACGATCCCGGCCGCCGTGACCGCAGTCACAAGCGCGCGAGGTTCCCTATTGTTCGTCGCGCGACAATCCCCCGCCCGCATCGACGCGTGCTGTCACGCCCGTGGCGAGCGCCGCCGCCGACACCGGCCAACGTGCCCCCAGCAAACGCGTCTTCGCCACCCGCGCAATGCTCACGCTATTCGACTGATTGCCGCCAAGCACATGATAGGCTTCATCGTCTTCGGCCTCATAGAAGCCGACATGACCTTTGTATCCGTCACGCTTCTCGCGCCAGAATACGAGTACGGCGCCAATTTGCGGCGTCGTCTTCTCGCCGAACTTGCTCCATTGCCGCGCGCCCAGCGGATTGTTCGGCAAGGGCTCGCCCGGCAGCGTCGAGGCCACGCAATGCGCTGTAAACAAACCGCACCACGGCACATCATCGCCCGCATACGCGATGTCGAGATTTTTGGCCCAATCCAGGATTTCTCGATTTGATCCAGCGCCCGCCACCTCGCGCACGCCCATCAGCCGACGCGCTTCCTCGAACCAGACCAAGGCGCTCGTATCGGGCGCCGCACCGGCTTGGCGCTCCAATTCCGCCTCCGTCGCCGCATCGACAATGCCCGTCGCGGCGAGGCCCGCGGCTTCCTGGAAAAGCTTCACCGCGCCGCTCGTGCGCCGCCCCCAAACACCGTCGATGCCGCCCGGATCAAACCCCAGCGCCTTCAACGCCCGCTGTAAGCTTCGCACATTCATTTTGGCCTCCCCACGAAAGGGGAAACGCTATTATCGGAGGTTGCAGAGTCAACGCAGAATAGAAATTACGCGCGCCTACCAGCTATAATTGAAGCTGATGCTTACGCGCGATTTGCGCGCCGCGTTCGCCACCACTTCGTGCCGGAGATAACTCTCCCACATCAGCACATCGCCAGCCTTCGGCGTCACGTACACAAAGGTGCGCTCGTCTTCCGGCGCGTCTTCCAAACGCGGCGGCGCGGCCATCATCATGGCGTGGCGCGGGTCCTCGAGCTTCAGCGCCGAGGCGCCCGCGGGCGTTTCGACATAATAGGTGCCGCTAATTACCGAGTGCGGATGGATGTGCCCCGAATGCACGCCGCCGGGTTCAAGCACGTTGATCCAGATCGAATCCAGCTTCAGCCTCTTGCCGCCGAGATCGAGATGCAGTTCGCGCGCGAATTTCGCGACGTGCTTATCCAACGCCTGTTTGAGTGCGGCTATGCTCGGATCGCGCTTCGGCAAATCGTCGAGCGAGGCGTACGAGGTGTAGCCCCGATACCCCTTCTGCTTGCTCCACGCCTGCCCCGCTTCATCATCCGCCGCGATGGCGCGGCAGGATTTGAGCAGGTCGGCATTCAGCGCGCGCGCATCTTCGAGCTCAGCGCGATAGAGTTTGGTGACGAAGAGGGTTTTGATCTCGGCCATTGCAGAGCTTTAAGAGCCCGCCCCCGCCCCGGTCCACCGGCTTCGCCCAATAAAAAGCTCCCCCGTTTGCACGGGGGAGCAGGAAGGGCGGTCCACGCGGGAGGCGATAGACGCGCAAATGGGCATTGGCTTTAGATTATTGAGCGGACGCCGTTTGCAGCGTCGGCGAGATGGCGACGATGGTCGGCTCCTCGGCGCGCGTGGCGTCGCAGCGGACGTTCTGCAGCTGGCCGTTGCGCCACACGTCGAGATCGACGCGGACGGTCGTGCCGCGCACGCGGGCTTGGTCGAGGCGGACGTCGTCAATGGCGACGCCGGTTTGGCTGGCGACCTCAGCACGGCACGTGCGGATCGCGGCCGCACGGTCGCTGGCGGCGTCGGCCGAGGCCACGCCGGGAACGAACAATACCGCGGTCAGCGCCGCAGCCGTCAAAAACTTCTTCATTGCACCCTCCGGGGAAGAGACTGGCGCCGGCCGTAATATGACGACCGGTCTATTTGTCTGCTATCACTAGACCGACCGTCATACAAGTGCTATTCTGATTACAAATGGCCAAACCGACTTCTGCTCGCGAGGATTTGATCGAAACCGCCGTCGAGCTCTTCCGAGCGCGCGGCTACGAGGGCGTTGGCGTTGCGGAATTGTTGCAGAAGTCCGGCGCGCCGCGCGGCTCGCTGTATTTTCATTTCCCAGGCGGCAAGGAACAAATCGGCGCGGAAGCCGTGGCCCGCGTCGGCGCCGAAGTGGAAGCGCGCTTCCGCGAATTGCGCGAATCCAATGTCGATCTGGACACTTATGTCGACCGCGTCTTCAAATACACCGCCAAGGAAGTGAAGGAGCGCGAATATCACGCCTCCTGCCCCATGGCCGCGATCGCGGCTGAATTTTCCAGCGCCCACGGCCCCAATCTGCACGCGGCCGTGCGCAACGCTTTCAATGCCTGGCAGCGCGAAATCGCACTCGCCGCGCAAGAGCGCGGCATGGCCGCCAAGAATGCCGAAATCTTCGCCTCGGCCATGCTGACGGCGATGGAAGGCGCGTTCATCGTCTCGAAGGCGCAAGTCTCACCGGCGGCGCATCTGAACGCCGCGCGCGCAATCAAGGCGCTGGCGTCGGCCTTGCTCGCCCACTAAGCGCGATGGCCGGAAACGGGCCTTGTGCTAGAGTCGCGCATGCGCCTCAACCAAGTCACCGCCGCCGCACGCGACCTCGATCAATCGATTGCCTTTTACGAGCTGCTCGGTCTGCGGCTCATCGTGAAGAGCCCGCACTACGCGCGCTTTGAACTGCCGCGCGGCGAGACGACCTTTTCACTCCACATCACCGATGGCGAGATTCCGCGCGAGAACGCGCCGCAGCTCTATTTCGAGTGCTTGGACGTGGACTTCGAAGTGCGCCGTCTCAAGCATGCGGGCGTCGCGATCGAGCGCGCGCCCGTTATGCAATCCTGGCTCTGGTATGAAGCTTGGCTGCGCGACCCCGCCGGCAACCAGATCTGTCTGTTCAACGCTGGCGAAAATCGCCGCAATCCGCCCTGGCGCATCAACAAGCCCGCGCTTGCACGAAACCTGCACCTGATCATCCGCGACGGCGCCACCTGGGCGTTGGTAAAACATGATGGCGGCGAAGACGCCTGGCGCCAGCTGCAAGACCGCTACGGCGACTACAAGACGTCGCTCGGCCCGTACGACCTCTACGACCTGCTCGCCGTGCTCGAGCAGCAATGGCCTGAGATTTTCGCCGCGCACGAAGACGCCATCCGCGCTTTCGCAGAGAGCGACCAAACCGAATTGGCCGTATAGCCGCTCACCAATCGTGCGGTCCGAGCCCTTCGAAGATCGCAGCAAAGCCAATCGTACCGATCAGCGCCATCACCGCCAGCATGGCGAGAATGCCAATCGACAACAGCACCACAGCTCCAATCCAAGCGATGCGCGACAACAGCAAGGCCGTGTCGTCGCGCTCGGCCTGCGCCTGCGAGGCGCCAATGCAGCCGAGCACGAACGCAGCGATCGTCGGCAACAGCGGGATCACGAAGCCCAGCACCAAACAGCCGACGCCGATCGCGCCCAGCACGAATGAACCCGAATAGGACCGCGCCGGGGTGGCCCCGCCCGCATAGGCGCCGGGCACGGCGAACACGGCGCGCGCTTCGCCATTCTCCTCGATGAAATCGACGATCTGGCCCGCCACCGGCGGCGTGGCGGAGCGCCATTCGCTCATCGGGAATTCAAGCCGCCGCTCATCGACCATCAGAACGCCGCGTCCGCCATGGACGCCGAGAATCGCGCCGCGCATCGCATCCCCTCTGTCAAACTTCGCCACATGATCCCACGCGTCGCCGCGGCGCTCAACCTAATCCGCGATCAGACGGCTTGGCGCACGGATGGAGTCTGGGGATTGATTGAGCGCCAAGATCTCGGCGATCAGCGACAACACGGAAGACGAGCGATCGCCCTCCTCGGCGCTGTCGCGGCAGACCCCCTCGCCCGTCTCCTCGCCACATGAGCGGCCAATCGCCGGCCCGGCCACATAGCGCGCCCCGCCATACGCGACTTCGGCCGCATAGATCGCATTGTCCGCTGCGCCGCGCGGCAAAATACGGAACAACGGCACGCCACGACCGCCGCCGCGCAGGCCGGCGGCGCGCACATTGACCTGCGCCGCGATCGCTTCTCCGGGGCGTGCATCCATCGCGCCCGCGCGCATCAACTCGCCGACATAATACACCATGTCATCGAGCGAACGCAGACGCAGCCGCACTAAGCTGGAACCCACCGGAAACACCGGGTCGCAATCGACGCCAGGGCTGGGGCCGACCGCACGCACGGGCGTAGCTGGATCATACGCCTCGATCAGTCCGCAGAGCGGCCGTCCGTTCGGCGCGAGGCGAGTAACCGGCGGGCCTTGCTCGGTCGCCCGCATGAAGGCGCGCACTTCGCGCACGAAATCGCAGCCGATCGAATCAATACCCGGCGCGCAATCGTCAAAGATCGTGTTGGCTTCGTTGGTGTACACGCGCGCGCGGCCTTCGCCGTCCGTCACTTCGAGCGCCTCCACCATCACCAGCATCAACAGATCGCGCGGCCAGCCGCTCTTCCAATAATGCGCAAAAATGTGCGGCGCAGTGGGCTCGAACGCGGTGCGCGTGAGCGTTTCGGCGCTGAAGGGTTGCACGGCGTAGCTGGGCCGCGTTTGCGTTTCGCGCGAGGCGCCGACATTGCCGATGCCCCAGGGCGCGGCGCCATCGCCAAGCGGAATGGAACCAATCCCGGCGCTGTGGCTGAAACTCCAGGACGGGCTGTCGGAAATGCCCGTCATGGCGAGATAATAGCGCGGCAGCCGATCGCGCGAGCGCAAGATGTTGAGCAGGATTTGCCCGGACACCGCTTGGCCATAAGCCTCGTTGAAGGCCACCGCATCGTCCGCGATCTGACGCGCCAGACGCTCGCGGCGCGAAGCGATCTCGGGCGCCGTCGCACAGGACGCCGCCACCACGCATGCCGCCAATGCAGCCCACCAACGCTTCATGATGTTCCCCTCCGAGGCGTAAGCCTCGCTGATGCGCTTGCAGGCGCCAAGCCTGTTCCCCCACCTGCAGACTTGCCATTGCCGGCTGGACTCGCTTCAAAGCGCCCCTATGAAATACCTAATCGAAGGCTATCGGGTTTATCGCGAGAAGCGCTGGCCCGAACTCCGCTCCCTGCATCGCGAGTTGGCCGAGCACGGACAATCGCCCAAAACGCTGGTCATTGCCTGCGCCGACAGCCGCGTCGATCCCGCGACGATCTTCAATGCGCGCCCGGGCGAACTCTTCGTCGTGCGCAACGTCGCCAATTTGGCCCCGCCGTTCGAACATGCGCCCGGCTCCTTTCACGGCGTCAGCGCCGCGATCGAGTTCGCTGTGCTGCAATTGAAGGTCGAAACCATCCTTGTGCTCGGCCACGCCCAATGCGGCGGCGTGATCGCCGCGCTCGATAAGCGCCCGCGCAATCCGCACTCCTTCCTCGACGGCTGGATCAGCCTACTCGACACCGCCAAGGCCCGCGTTGAAGAAGCCCATCACGAACACCCGGCCACGGCGCTGGAATACGAGTCCATCCGCGTCACGTTGGAGAACCTTGCCACCTTCCCGTTCGTGGCCGACGCCATCCGCGAGCGCGGGCTCAAATTGGCGGGCGCCCGCTATGGCGTCGCCGACGGGGGGCTAGAGCTCCTCGACCCGGCAACCGGCGCGTTCAATCCCGTTGTTTGACGCGATTTCACCGTAATCGCCGGCCATCTCCTGTATTGCATCGGGATGTTCCGTGCTAAGGGCGTCCCATGAGGGGGCGCGCGGGAGACGTCATGGCGGACGTACTCATTGTTTGTGTCCGGGAAGATGAGCCGCAAGCCAAGGCGCTTGCGGAAATGTTCGAGGCTGCCGGTTTCACCATTGGCGGCGCCCCGAACAATGACGGCGCGCTGCGCTCAAGCGGCGCCGGCGTCATCGTTTGGTCCCAAGCCTCAATCCGGTCGCGCCCTTTTCTCGACGCAGCCCAACGCGTCATCAATGCCGATAAGGCAATCGTCGCCAGCCTGATCGAACCGCCCCCGCCCTCAAGCATCGGCTCCTCGCCGGCGTTTGATCTTTCGCGCTGGAACGGCGACCCCAACGACCCCTCGCTCGACCCGCTCTTCTTTGCCGTCGACCGCATGGTCAACGCCGCCCGCGCTTCGGTCGGAGCCGGCGCGCCCGCGCAGCAAACTTTCGAGGAGCCGCCGCGTCTGGCTCCTGCGCCGCCGCCGCGTCCAGTGCCTGCGCCCCGCCCAGCGCAGGCGGCCGATCCGCTCGATTCAGAGGCCGAACATTGGCGCATGATCCGCGACAGCCGCGATCCAGCGGCGTTCATGGATTATCTGTCGCGCTACGGCCCGAACGGCACGTTCGCCGAAGTGGCCGAGTTGCGCTTGAAGCAACTCACGGCCGCCAAGGCCGCCCCGACGCCGCCGCGGCCGGCCCCCCGACCCAGCAGCGTGCGCCTTGATCCGCCGCCGCGTCGGGCCGAGGCGCTCCCGCCGACGCCGCCACGCCGACTCGATCCCCCGCCTGCACCGCCGCGGCGCGCCGAAGCGCCGCCGCCACGCCGCGCGGCGCCGCCGCCAGAGCGGCACTACGACCGCGACGATCTGCGTGAACCGCCGCGCAACCAAGGCGGCGCGCTGCGCGCATTCATTCTGGTCGCGCTTCTCGGCGGCGCGGCGCTGGCGGGCGGGCTCTATTTCGGCGGCGGCCTGAACAACCAAGCCGGTCCCCCGCCCATCGTCGAAGACGCACAGACGACGACCGACGTCGGCGCGCCGCCGGACGCCGAGAGCGCCTACGACACCGCCGACAATACCGCCTCCTTCTCCGAAGCACAGGACAATCGTCCTGCGCCGCCGCAGCAGCGCGCGACGCCAGAGCGCGAACAACCGCGTCAACGTGAGCGTGAAGCCGCGCGTCCGCCGGCTGAAGAGCCCGCGCCAGCGCCAACCAGCAATTTCGCCGCAAGCAGCGGCGGCCCGGTGTCGCTCTCGGCGAGCGCCTCGAACACCCAGCCGACCACCACCAACAGCGGGCCCGTGCCGCTCTCGTCGCCAACGCAGAGCGCGCCTCCACAGACCTTCGCGTCCAACACGCCGCCGCCCCAGGCCACGCCGCCGCAGCGCGCCGCGCCGGCCGGCACGGTGGTGTTCACGCAGCGGCCGAGCGCCAATCGGATCGCCCAACTCTATCCGCAAAGTGCGGCGCGCCAGGGCGTCGGCGGGCGCGTGCAGCTGAATTGCCAAGTGCAAGGCGATCTGTCGCTCATCTGCTCGATCGCGTCGGAGACACCAACTGGCCTCGGCTTCGGCCGCGCTGCGCTCTCAACCGTCAATTCCTATCGCTCACGCGCGACCCTTTCCGACGGCACAAGCGCCGTGGGCGCGACAACGCGCATAGCCATCAACTTCCAGGCGCCCCAATAAATGATCCTGACATTGCTGAAGGCAAAGCTGCATCGCGCACGCGTGACGCAGTGCGATCTGCACTATGAGGGCTCGATTTCGATCGACGCGGATCTGCTCGACCGCGCCGGCATTCTGCCGAACGAGCAAGTCGATGTGCTGAACATCAATAACGGCGCGCGCTTCACGACCTACGCGATCGAAGCGCCGCGCGGCTCGCGCATGTTCGGCATCAACGGCGCGGCCGCACGTCTGGCGCAATTGGGCGACCCGATCATTGTGATCGCCTATTGCCAAATGCCGGCCGCGGAAGCGCGCAACTACAAGCCCTCCGTCGTGCTCTTGAACGAGCACAACGAGGTGATCGGCTAGATCTCGGCGCTCTAGCGCGTGATCCGCAGATCACCAATGCCCGAGCCGATGGCGTCGAATGCGCTCTGCAATTCCTGGGCATTGGCGGCCTGATAGAAGTGATCGGGGCTGGTCGCGCAATTCATCAAACGCTCTTCGTTGTCCGCGCTCGAGTCGCGGAACTGGATCGTGTAGATGACGATACCGGTCGCCTTGATGGCCTCGCAGAGCGCCTCTTCACGATCATTGATGTGGGCGACCATGGAACTCGACCCGGTGATGCCCGTGCGGCGCCACACTGCGGGGATGCCCGGTTGGCCGGCGCTGGGCGTCGTGTCGTCCTGGTAGTCGGTCCAAACACGGCGGAATCCGTAGGACGAATAGTCGGACTGGAACGCGTCATTGTTGTTGTTGAGCGACGTATTCTCGCCGTCCGTCATCATCACGATGACTTTCCGAACAGGATCGTTGGGATCGTTATACGGGCGCCCTTCGGTAAAGGGCGCGGTCGGGGACAGCACGCGCCAGCCCCAAGCCAGACCCTCGGCCTGGTTGGTGCCGCCGCCGTTCCAGTGACGCATCGCGCGGATCGCATTGACCACCGTATCGCGATCGGTGGTCAGCGGCACGATGGGCGTTGGACAGCCGCGCTGGGGTCCGCGTTGGTTCGGCGACGAACTCGCGAGGCTCACGGTCGCATTCGACGTGTACTTGAACAACGCTGTCGTGCGCGCCGTGCTTTGCCATTCGATCGTACCCGAAGAGGTGTTGCCAAGCGCAAGCACACCCGACGTGTTGGACGCCTCTGTGAGCCAATTGTTGCTGTCAGTGTCGTTGCCGCCTTCATCGGCCGCGAAATACGGGACGAACAAGGTGGCGGGCGTCGCGGAATCCGGCGGTGTGTCGAGAATGTCGTGTGGCGGCGGCCGTGCTTCCACGCACCCCATCCAACCGCCCACCGAGGCGGGCAAGTTCCGATAGATATCGAACACGTTGATCTGCGAGGGATTGTACGCGTAGCACCAGCTGCCGCTTTGCACCCATCGGATCTGATAAGCGGAGCCGTCTGATTGTGTGGGCGCGTTGGCGACAGTGGTCGGAAAACGAGACGCGTTCGTGCACGCGCCATTGTAGGTGCTGCGACGCACAAGGTAGCGATCTTCCATGAATTCGCCATGGTGCGGATTGAGTCCGTCCGTATCCATCCAGCCGAGTTGTGTCGCGCCGTTGCCGATATTCACTTGGGCCACGAACGGCACGAGCGACACACTGACGGTGTCGCCGTCGATGCGCAGGAGGAAGTCCGCGAGATCCTCCGCCGCATCGCGTAACGTCTGCATGTCGGCCGACATCGAGCCCGTATTGTCGAGCACGAGCGCGACTTCGATCGGCGGACTGGCGCTCGCTTGCGCTTCGGAGGCGACGCGAATGTACCAATCCTCGTTTCGAATGAGCGCGGCCAGCGAGACTGGCATGGGCAGGCGCGCGTTGACGCGGTGACCGCCGTCGGCCAATTCCACCACGCCGAATTCGAGTTCGGAGGTCACCGGCCCGTCCATCTCGGCCAGAAAGAAGGCTAACGCGGCCTCCTCGCGCTGCGGCAGCGTGAGATTTGAACTGCGTTCCGCCACGAGTGCCGCGCCATCGGCAGCGTTCTGCATCTGCACCCGCAGCGCCTGCGCCCGCGTGAAATCGACCGTCAAGCCGACCAGCCCCACGAGCACGGCGCCCATGATGGCCCACAGCATCGCGACATTGCCTCGCCGGTCGCCCGAAAACGCGCGCAAACCCGAGGTGCTCACCAACCGCCCGAACATTTTTCTGGCCTCAAAACGGACCTTTAAGGACTGCCGAGCGTAGCGACGTGGCGTTAACACCCGCTTTGGGAACTTGGTGAACGCGTCGATTTGAGTTGCGCTCAAGGAACTTTTGCTATTATGATGATATCATATTGATGGCATGAGAGGGTATGTCATGGCCGCTACGGCGCTGTCCCACACGCAAGAACGCAAAGCCAACACGTCTAACGGCGGTATGATGTTACTCGCCACGTTGATCGTTCTGGTCGCGCTGATCTGGATGACCATCGAGCTGATCCGCTACGAAGACGGCGTCACCTTGCTGGGCGTCGTCGTCCTGACGACGATCTTCCTGCTGCAAATCTGCGGCTTCTATACGCTCCAGCCCAACGAGGGCGCGGCGATCACCCTGTTCGGCAATTACAAGGGCACCGACCGCACGCCGGGCCTGCGCTGGATGCTGCCCTGGTACACGCGCAAGAAGATCAGCCTGCGCGTGCGCAACGTCACCGGCGAAAAGCTCAAGGTAAACGACAAGCGCGGCAACCCGATCGAGATCGCGGCTGTTGTCGTCTGGCGCGTCACCGATACGGCGCAGGCACTGTTCGACGTCGATGATTACCAGACCTTCGTCGATATCCAGATCGAGACAGCGGTGCGCGAGATCGCGTCGCATTTCTCGTACGATCACGCCGAACATGACGAGCCCACCCTGCGCGGCGACGCCGATCAGGTCTCGACGCTGCTGCGTGAGAAGCTGCAAGAACGCGTCGCCGTGGCCGGCGTCGTCATCGACGAAACCAAACTCAGCCACCTCGCCTACGCGCCGGAAATCGCTAGCGCCATGTTGCGGCGTCAGCAGGCCGAAGCCGTACTCGCGGCCCGCCGCTTCATCGTGCAAGGCGCGGTCGAAATGGTGCAGCACGCTTTGGAGCAATTGAGCGAACGCGACATCGTCCGACTCGACGACGAGCGCCGCGCAACCATGGTGTCGAACCTTCTGGTCGTGCTCTGCGGCGACCGCGATGCGCAGCCGGTAGTCAATGCCGGCTCGCTCTACCAATAATGAGCCGCGCCCAGACTCCTCCCCCGTTTTCTGCGGGGGAGCTGTCGGCGACGCCGGCTGAGGGGGCGGCCGCACTCTGTGCCTTGGCGACCTTTCCGCCTCCGCCTCGCGTCGCCCAGCCTTTCACCCGCACGAGGGGGAGGAGTTAGGAGCGTCGATGGCAAGCGAAAGAAAAGCCTTCGCCTTGCGGCTCGATCCCGCACTCCACGACGCTATCGCGCGCCTGGCCGGCGCCGAACTGCGCAGCGTTAACGCCGAAATCGAGTTTCTGCTGCGCGAAGCATTGCGCGCACGCGGCGTTAAACTGGAACTGAAATCACAATCCGAGGACGACGCGGGGTAATTGATGTCCAATTCAATGAAGTCGATCGTCTATTTCGCCATCGCCTACGCCATCACTTGGACGATTGTCATCGCCGCGTGGAGCGTGCGCGTGCACGAGCAAAGTCCGCAAGCCGCGGTGACGGTTCTCGGTGTCTCCATGGTCGGCCCAGCGATTGCGGCGCTCATTTGCGCGGCGCTGTTTGAGAAAGGCCATCGCGTCGACGCGCTAGGGCTACGCGGCCGGTGGAGTTGGTGGTGGCTGGGGGCGTGGCTGGCGCCCATCGCAATCGCGGCGGCGTCGGTTGCGTTCACGCTCATCCTGTCCGACCGCGACTATGTCGATATCGGCGCAGCTTCCGTCGCCGCCGCCGCGGCGCAGGGACAAGATATCTCTCAAGTCCCCGCGTTTCTCACCAGCACCGCCTTCATCGTCGGCGTATCAATTGTTGTCGGCGCGCTCGTCAATTGGCTCATCCTGACCTTCACCGAAGAACTCGGCTGGCGCGGCTATTTGCATCATCTGTGGCGCCCCGCTGGCTTCTGGCGCGCGTCGCTGGGGACCGGCGTCGTGTGGGGCCTTTGGCACGCACCGATGATCTATCTGCTCGGGCACAATTATCCGGACGACCGCGCATTGGGTGTCGGCCTATTTGTGATCTTCTGCATCCTGCTCTCGCCGCTCATGACCTTGATCCGTGACCGCACCAACTCGGTATGGGCCGCTGGCCTCTTCCACGGCACGTTCAACGCCGTCGGCGGCCTCACACTCGGCATGATCTCCAACCCGAGCTTCCCTTGGAGCGGCATTGTCGGCATCGGCGGCTTCATGGCCCTGGCGCTTGGACTCGCTGCGACAGCCTTGCTCGCGGGCAGGCCAGCCCTTGCCTCTCCGGCCAGCGGGGCTTAAGAGCGCGCGATCCCCTCCTGGATCGATTCTGACGCCGCAAAAGCGGGCGGAGACGCATGCCAAAACGTACCGACATCTCCTCGATCCTGATCATCGGCGCGGGGCCGATCATCATCGGCCAGGCCTGTGAGTTCGATTATTCCGGCGTGCAGGCGGTGAAGGTGCTCAAGGCCGAGGGCTATCGCGTCATCCTCGTCAATTCGAACCCGGCCACGATCATGACCGATCCGGGCTTGGCGCACGCCACCTACATCGAGCCGATCACGCCGGAGATGGTCGAAAAGATCATCGAGAAGGAAAAGCCGGACGCGATCCTGCCGACGATGGGCGGGCAAACCGCGCTCAATTGCGCGCTGACGCTGGAACGCACTGGCGTCTTGAAGAAGCACGGCGTCGAGATGATCGGCGCCAATGCCGACGTGATCGAAAAGGCCGAGCACCGCCAGAAATTCCGCGACGCGATGGACAAGATCGGGCTCGAAAGCCCCCGCTCGCGCCTGTGCAACACGATGGAAGAAGCGCTGACCGCGCTTGAGTACGTCCAGCTCCCCTCCATCATCCGCCCGTCGCTGACGCTCGGCGGCTTGGGCGGCGGCGTTGCTTACAATCTCGAGGAGTTCAAAGAGATCATTGAGCGCGGCCTCGCCGCGTCGCCGATCAGCGAAGTGCTCGTCGAAGAAAGCATCATCGGCTGGAAAGAATACGAGATGGAAGTCGTCCGCGACAAGGCGGACAATTGCATCATCGTCTGCTCGATCGAAAACATCGATCCGATGGGCGTACACACCGGCGATTCCATCACCGTGGCGCCGGCGCTGACGCTGACCGACCGCGAATACCAACGCATGCGCAACGCTTCGATCGCGGTGCTGCGCGAGATCGGCGTCGAAACCGGCGGCTCCAACGTCCAGTTCGCGGTGAACCCGCGCGACGGCCGCATGGTCGTCATCGAGATGAACCCGCGCGTGTCGCGCTCGTCCGCGCTCGCCTCAAAGGCAACGGGCTTCCCGATCGCCAAGGTCGCGGCCAAATGCGCCATTGGCTACACGCTCGACGAAATCGCCAACGACATCACCGGCGGCGCCATGCCTGCCTCGTTCGAACCGACAATCGATTACGTCGTCACCAAAATCCCGCGCTTCGCGTTCGAACGCTTCGCGGGCGCCGACACCACGCTGACAACGAGCATGAAGAGCGTCGGCGAAGCGATGGCTGTGGGCCGCACGTTCCAGGAGAGCTTGCAGAAGGCGCTGCGTTCGCTCGACACGGGCTTGGTGGGGCTCGACGAAATCCAAATCGAAGGCGCAAGCGACGAAGACAATGGCCGCGCCGCCGTGCGCGCCCGTCTCGTCACGCCGAAAGCCGATCGTCTGCTCGTCTGCGCCGAAGCGCTACGCCGCGGGCTTTCGGTTGAAGAAATTTGCGCCGCATCGCACTTTGATCCGTGGTTCGTGCGCCAGATCGCCGAAATCATCGCGAAAGAAGCGGAAATCCGCGCCAATGGCTTGCCGAAGGACGCGGTGAGTTTCCGCGCGCTCAAAGCACAAGGCTTCTCCGATGCGCGCCTCGCCAGGCTCACCGGCCAGCGCGAACGCGACGTGCGCGCCGCGCGCCGCAAGCTCGGCGTCCGTCCGCAATTCAAGCGCATCGACAGCTGCGCCGCCGAATTCCGCGCCACCACGCCTTACATGTATTCCACCTACGAGATTGGCGCGTTCAATCTCAAAGCCGAACAAGCCGCGCCGGATTGCGAAGCTGATCCAAGCGACCGCAAGAAGATCATCATTCTCGGCGGCGGTCCGAACCGCATCGGCCAAGGCATCGAGTTCGATTATTGCTGCTGCCACGCCGCGTTCGCGTGCGCCGAGATCGGCGTTGAGTCGATCATGGTCAATTGCAACCCAGAAACGGTGAGCACGGACTACGACACCTCCGATCGCCTCTATTTCGAACCGCTCACCACCGAAGACGTGCTCGAAATCGTCGAAACGGAAAAGGCGCGCGGCACGGTCGAAGGTTTGATCGTGCAATTTGGCGGACAGACGCCGCTGAAACTTGCACAACCGCTCGCCGACGAAGGCGCGCCGATCCTCGGCACCAGCGTCGACGCCATCGACCTCGCCGAGGACCGCGATCGCTTCCAAGCGCTGTTGCGGAAAATCGGCCTGAAGCAGCCAGAAAACACCATCGCCGGTTCGCTCGACGCCGCGCGCGCCGCCGCCAGCAAGATCGGCTACCCGGTCATGCTGCGCCCAAGCTACGTGCTCGGCGGTCTCGCCATGCGCATCGTGCACACGGAAGAGGAACTGACCGAATACGTCGCGCAGATCTCGCGCGCGCTCGGCGGCCCGAGCGAACTTGTTGTCAGCGAGAAGCGCCCGCTCTTGGTGGATCGCTATCTGCGCGACGCGATCGAAGTCGATGTCGACGCCATCTGTGACGGCGAAGAAGTGTTCGTCGCCGGCGTCATGGAGCACATCGAAGAAGCCGGCGTGCACTCGGGCGATAGCGCCTGCGCGCTGCCGCCCTATTCGCTCGACAAAAAGATCGTCGACCAGATCGAGGAAGAGACCAAGAAACTCGCCCTCGCGCTCGACGTGCGCGGCCTGATCAATATTCAGTTTGCGGTGAAGGACGGCGAGATCTTCATTCTCGAAGCCAACCCGCGCGCCTCGCGCACGGCGCCGTTCGTCGCCAAGGCGATCAACCGCCCGATCGCCGCCGCCGCCGCGAAGGTCATGGCCGGCGTGAAGCTCTCCGAACTCAATCTCGACCGCCCGTCCAAGGGCCACGTCGCGGTGAAGGAGGCCGTCTTTCCGTTTGCGCGCTTCCCGGGCGTCGATCCGGTGCTCGGCCCGGAAATGCGCTCGACCGGCGAAGTGATGGGGCTGGACGCCAATTTCGCCGCCGCCTTCGCCAAGAGCCAGATCGCTTCCGGCACGGTGCTGCCGACCGAAGGCGCGGTGTTCATCTCGGTGAAGGACAGCGACAAGCCCGCCATCGTGCCGGTCGCGCGCGACCTGATCGCGCTCGGCTTCCGCGTGCTCGCCACCGGCGGCACGGCAGATCGCTTGAAGGCGGAAGGGCTCGACATCGAACGCGTGAACAAGGTGGCCGAGGGCCGGCCGCACATCGTCGACGTCATGAAGAATGGCGGCGTCCAGCTTGTCTTCAACACAACCGAAGGCGCCCAATCCTACCGGGACAGCTATTCGATCCGTCGTACTGCGCTCACACAGAACATTCCCTATTATACGACCGTATCGGGCGCCCGCGCCTCCATTCAGGCCATCCGGCTGCTGAAGACGGGCGCACCCCTAGGCGTTCGGGCGCTCCAGGCCTATGCTTGACGTGGGGCTGGAGCGGATACAAATTTCCCTTTCCTAGACGGACTTTTACACGCACCCATGGAAAAAATTCCAATGACCGCCGAGGGTTATGCAGCCCTCGACGCAGAACTGAAGCGTCTCAAGACGGAAGAGCGCCCCTCCGTGATCCAGGCGATCGCGGAAGCGCGCGCGCACGGCGATCTCTCCGAGAACGCCGAATATCACGCCGCCAAGGAGCGCCAGGCGTTCATTGAGACGCGGGTGGCCGAAATTGAGGACAAGATCGCCCGTTCGCAGGTGATCGATGTCTCCAAACTGTCCGGAAAGCAGATCAAATTCGGCGCGACCGTGAATCTGATCGACGAAGATTCCGGTGAAAAATCAAAGTATAAGATCGTCGGCGAGGACGAATCCGACGTGAAGGCCGGCAAAATCTCCATCACCTCCCCGATCGCGCGCGCGCTGATCGGCAAGGAGGAAGGCGACGTCGTCGAGGTCATGGCTCCGGGCGGGGCCAAGTCGTACGAAATCGTCAAGGTGAAGTACCTCTGAGCCTGGATCGGGCGGAGCTGGACCGATGAGAAGCGTCGGCTTCCAGCCCGCCGAGCCCCTCAAGATTTGGGTGGTCAGCGACGGCCGCGCTGGGATTGAGAACCAGGCGCTCGGCCTTGGCGAAGCCATAGGCCGCCGCGCGCCGGTGCAACTCGTGACCAAGCGCGTTGGCCTGCGCACGCCCTGGTCCTGGTTCCCCGCCGGCTTCGTGCCAGCGCCGCGCCATGCGCTTTCAGTGGGCTCCGACCCTATTGATCCGCCGTGGCCGGACATCTTCATCGGCTGTGGGCGCGCCTCGATCCCGTTCGCGCTCGGCGTGAAGCAATGGTCGAACGGCAAGACCTTCGTTGTGCAGTTGCAAGACCCGCGCGTGAACCCGCGCGAATTCGACGTGGTCGCGCCGCCGATACACGATCAGCTCGAAGGGCCCAATGTGCTGTCGATCGTCGGCGCGTGTCATCGCGTGACGCCCGATCGGCTGGACCAAGCCGTGCTCGATTACCCGCAACCGCTGGACGAGCTCCCAGGCCCGCGTTTCGCGGTGCTGATCGGCGGCAAATCAAAACGCCAAGACATTTCCGCTAAGCGCGCGCGCGCGATCTCGGACGCGCTGGCGCAAGTGCAGCGCGACACCGGCGGGTCGCTGATGGTGACGTTGTCGCGCCGCACCGGCAAAGCCGCGCGCATGCAGTTTCGCACCTATCTCGCGCCGCACTGCGCCGTGTTTTACGAAACGGAGGGCGTAAACCCGTACTTCGCCATGCTTGGCGCGGCCGACCATATCTTCGTCACCGCCGACAGCGTGAATATGGCGACCGAAGCGGCCGCCACCGCCAAACCTATCCATGTGCTTGATGTCGATGGCGGCGGCGGCAAACTCGACGGCTTCCACCGCAGCCTCGCGCGCCGCGGCTGCGCACGCCGCTTCACCGGCGTGCTCGAAACCTGGTCCTATCCACCGCTCTTGGAAACCGACCGTGTCGCCGCCGCCGTGCTCACAGCCTGGGCCGCGCGTCAGGGCGCGGCACGCTAGGCATGCGTGCACGGCGTTCGTACCAGCCCTTACTGCTATTCACGAGATAGACCACCGACAGCATCACCGGCACCTCAACCAGTACGCCGACAACGGTCGCCAGCGCTGCGCCGGAGTTGAGGCCAAATAGGCTGATCGCGGTAGCAACCGCCAGCTCAAAGAAATTGCTCGCGCCAATCAGCGCCGATGGGCCCGCGACGCAATGCGCTTCGCCGCTCCACCGATTGAGTAGGTAAGCGAGACCGGAATTGAAATAGACTTGAATGAGGATCGGCACAGCCAGGAGCGCAATCACCAGGGGCTGCGCGATGATCTGTTCTCCCTGAAATCCAAACAACAGAACCAAGGTCGCAAGCAGCGCAATCAGCGATAGCGGCTGGAGTCCCGTCAATATGTGGGCCAAAGCCGCCTCGCCGCCGGATCGCAGCGCGAGGCGGCGTATCACCTGGCCGATGACCACCGGCGCAACGATATAAATCGCAACCGAGAGCGCCAATGTCTCCCAGGGAACCGTGATCGCCGACAGACCAAGCAGCAATGCGACAATGGGCGCGAACGCAACGATCATGATGGCATCGTTGAGCGCCACTTGGCTCAGCGTGAAATGTGGCTCGCCTTTGGTGAGGTTGGACCAGACAAACACCATCGCCGTACATGGCGCGGCCGCCAGGATGATTAGCCCAGCGATATAAGAATTGATCTGATCGCCAGGCAGATACGGGCGGAAGATGAAGCCAATGAACAACCAGCCCAACAGCGCCATCGAAAACGGCTTCACGGCCCAATTGACGAACAGCGTAACGCCGATGCCGCGCCAGTGTTTTCCAACTTCACGCAAGGCCGCGAAATCAATCTTCGCCAGCATCGGCACGATCATCAGCCAGACAAGACCGGCGACCGGTATGTTTACACGCGCAACCTCAAGCGCAGCCAATTGCGCGAAGGGCTGCGGAAAAAATTGGCCGATCGCAATGCCCGCCAACATGCAGCAGGCGACCCAGAGCGTGAGGTAACGCTCAAAAATCGACATGACTTCATGCACCCTTTGCGTTGTCGTTGGTTTGGCCGATCTCGATGAGACGCTTCTTAAGGGTCAAGCGATCCAGACTGCCGATCGGCAAATTCACGAACGACTCGATGCGATTAGCCAGTCTGCCGTAAGCATCGAGAAACGCTGCGGCGACTTCCGCGTCCGAACCCTCCACCGCCGGTGGATCAGGCACGCCCCAATGCGCGCTCACCGGTTGCCCAGGCCAAATCGGACACACCTCCCCCGCCGCGTTGTCACAGACAGTGAACACGAAGTCGAGCGGCGGCGCGCCAGGCTTTGCAAACTCGTCCCACGACTTCGAGCGGAAATGGTCGATGTTGTAGTTGAAGCGCTCCAGTAGATTCAGCGCGTGTGGGTTCACCGCGCCTTTTGGCTGCGAACCTGCAGAAAACGCGTTGAACTTGCCTGACCCCATGCGCTGCAAGATGGCTTCAGCCATGATCGAACGCGCCGAATTACCCGTGCAAAGGAAAAGCACATTGTAGGGCTGGCGCGCGGTCTCCGCGTTCATGCCGCGCTTTCCTGGCGTGGCGCGCAGCACGGAGCGGACGGCTTCGTCGCCGCATGCGATTCAGGGGCGGCGCTCTCGACTCCGCCGCCATAGGTCGTGGACTCGCCGGTCGTCAGAAATGTTTCCCAGGCGACGCCTTGCGGATCATTGATCCAGGTCTTTTCAGACTTGGCGTAGCAGCACGTGGTCGCGCCCTCTTCAAGCGTCGGTCCATCGGCTTGCTTTAGGCGCGCATAGACCTCCTGCAGCTCGTCAGCGTTCTCGACCTGAATGCCCAGATGGCGCACCCCGGCGCCCTCTTGGCGCGTGGAGATCGCGAAGTTCACGCGCGGATCGTCCAGCATCCATTTGGCGTAATCGGGCTTTGTCACTGTCGGTTCGGCGGCGAACAGATGCGAATAGAAGCGGATGGATTGATCGAGATCGTTCACCCCAACATGCACGTGCAGGCGTTTCATGACGCTTTCCTTTTCTTCTGCGCGGATTGTGTTGCGGGTGCGCATGAGGCGCCGCCGCAGCAATTCTCGGTGAGAAAGCCGACAAGGCCGTTCATCGCGACGAAGTCAGCCGAATAGATCAGCGAACGACTTTCGCGCCGCTGCACGATCAGCCCCGCGCGCGTGAGGTGCGCGAGGTGAAATGAGAGCGAGGACGCGGGCATGTCGAGCATCTCGGCAATCGCGCCAGCGGCCCTTCCCTCCGGCCCCGCCTGCACCAGCAAACGAAACACCACGAGACGATGCTCGTTGGCGAGCGCCGCGAGAGCGGAAATGGCGTCATCTGCTTTCATTTCGATATTTCCAGTATCATCGAAATATAGAGTGCGCAAGAGATTTTTGCTGAGGCGGGGCGGCTTGGACGGAAACGACTAGCCCAACAGCTGGCGCAGGCCGGCCTGCAATTCTGCGTCGCTGATTGGCTTGGTCAGCACCGGTGCATTGGCGAGAGCGGGCGGACTATTTTTGATCTCGTCGTAGCCGGTGCAAAACGCCACCGGCACGCCTAGTTCCGCCAGTTTCACCCCTAACGCCACACTGGATTGGCCGCCCACATTGGCGTCCAGCAGCGCACAATCGGGGCGCGCGCCGGCGAGCAACGCCTCGGCCTCAGCAATCGTATGGGCGGGTCCGAGCACGGCATGGCCGAGTTCGGCCAACCGCTCCTCTAATTCCATCGCTATGAGGCGGTCGTCCTCAACGACCAAAATCTTCCGCTGCACGCTTCCAGCCCGCCAAATTCGTTCGCGCGATCAAACATATACGGAACCTTTCCGGGCGCAATCGGAGCGCGCATCAGCACGACGCTGTGATCACGAGCCGCGCTTTTGCTTCGCGCGCAGCATCGCCATATTGGCCGGGCGCGAATCCCTGCAAGGCCCTGCCATGACCGAACCTGTCGCCCGCCACGCCCCGATCATCATTATTGGCTCCGGCCCTGCCGGCTATACGGCCGCCATCTACGCCGCGCGCGCCATGCGCAAACCGATGCTCATCGCCGGTCTGCAGCCGGGCGGCCAGCTCACCATCACGACGGACGTGGAGAATTACCCAGGCTTCGCCGACACGATCCAAGGCCCCTGGCTGATGGAGCAGATGAAGGCGCAAGCGCAACACGTCGGCACGGAATTCGTGGAAGACGTCATCGTCAAAGCCGAACTGAACGTCCGTCCGTTCCGCCTCACCGGCGACAGCGGCCAGATCTATCTGGCAGACTCGCTCGTCATCGCCACCGGCGCGCAAGCGAAATGGTTGGGCCTGCCGAGCGAGCAGAAATTCCAGGGCTTCGGCGTCTCCGCCTGCGCGACCTGCGACGGCTTCTTCTATCGCGGCAAGGAAGTCGCTGTGATCGGCGGCGGCAATAGCGCCGTCGAAGAAGCGCTCTACCTTTCGCACCTCGCCTCGAAGGTCACGCTCATTCACCGCCGCGATAGCCTGCGCGCCGAGAAGGTGCTGCAGGAGCGCCTGTTCAATCACCCGCGCATCGAGGTGATTTGGGACACCGAACTGGAAGACATCGTCGGCGAGCAGAACCCGCCCGGCGTGACCGGCATCGTCCTCAAGAATCTGAAGACTGGCGCACGCGAGGAACGGAAAGTGGACGGTGTGTTCGTCGCCATCGGCCACGCGCCGGCGACCGAGCTCTTCAAGGGCCAAGTCGAGATGAAGGACAGCGGCTACATCATCGTGAAGCCCGGCACGACGCAGACCTCGGTCCCCGGCGTATTCGCGGCCGGCGACGTCACTGACGACACCTATCGTCAAGCCGTTACCGCCGCCGGCATGGGCTGCATGGCCGCGCTTGAGGCCGAGAAATACCTCGCTGCGCTGGAACTGGACCACGGCAAACCGCGTATCGCCGCCAGCGCATAGCGTTTTCAAGGCGCAATTGGCGATACGCGAGTTGCGACGCCCCGCAATTGGCGCAGGAAGCCAGCGCCTTCACGTAGATCGAATGGGAAGCGGGCGGCGGCCCGGTCAGGGTCTGGTCAACGGCAATCACGCCGCACCGGAGACCAGACCATGCTTCGCAGCATCATCCTCGCCCTCGCCCTCGTCGGCGCCGCCCACGCCAATGCCCAAGCCGAAGACGCCGGCCAGCTGACCATCCAACTCCAGGGCCTCGCGCCGCAGGGCTCGGTCATGCTTCAGTTGTTCAACAGCGAGGCCGGCTATGATGGCGGCCAGGGGATCGGCGCGCGCCGGGTGGAGATCAGCGGACCAACCGCGGAGGTCAGTTTCGACAACCTCCCGCCCGGCCAATACGCCTTCCGCCTCTACCACGACGTCAATGGCGACGGTCGCATGAACACCAACCCGTTCGGCATGCCGACCGAACCCTTCGCCTTCTCGAACAACGCCCGCGGCCAGTTCGGCCCGGCTGGTTGGGATGCGGCCGCCTTCACGCTGAACGCCGGCGCCAATGTGCAGCAGATCCATGTTGGGGCGCGCTGAGCCATGAATGTCTCACGCCGCACTCTGCTCGCTTCGTTCGCCGCCGCCGGCGCAATGGCGGCAGCGCCCGCCGCCTTCGCCGCCGACACGCCCTGGAGCCTCGGCCTGGAGAACGCCCCAGCCGAAGGCTTCCCGGAAGCCGCCATGCGCCTCGTGCATGGCCGCGCCCCGGCGGGCCTGGAAGGCGCGCTCTATCGCAACGGCCCGGGCTGGTTTCGCTATGGCGCCTCCGCCACCGGCCATTGGTTCGATGGCGACGGCTTCATCCAGCGCTTCGCCATCGCCGACGGCCGCGCCCGCCACAGCGCCCGCTTCGCCGACACACCGAAGCGCCGCATCGAGCAGCAGCGCCAAGCCATCATCATGCCCGGCTTCGGCACGCGCGGCGCACCCGACGCACCGGCGGATTCCGCGGACGCTATGAACGCCGCCAACACTTCGGTGATGATGGCGGGCGACGAACTCTGGGCGCTTTGGGAAGGCGGTTCGCCGACGCGGCTCGATCCCAACACGCTGGAGACGCACGGCGTGCGTCCGTTCCGCGAAGACCTCGCCGGTATGCCCTTCCTGGCGCACCCGAAAGTCGAACCGAATGGCCGCATCTGGAATTTGGGCGTGAACGGATCGCGCGTGGTGATCTGGCGCTTATCCGCCAATGGCGTGTTGGAAGACGCACAGGTGATCGACACCGGCGCGCGCTCCTACATCCATGATTGGGCCGTGACCGAGCGCCACCTCATCATCCCGCTGCAGCCCTGGACGATCGATCGCTTCGTCGCGCCGATCGTCGACAGTTACACTTGGCGCGGCGATCAGCCGTTCCGCGTGCTGGTGCTCGACAAGAACGATTATTCCAGCCGCCGCATGTACGAATTGCCGGCCATGTTCTTCTTCCACACCGGCGACGCCTGGGAAGAGAATGATGGCACGATCCGGTTCGATCTCTGCGTTACGCCGGACGCGCATTTTGTCACCGAAGAAGCACGCAACATGATCAATCGCCATGTCGAGGATGGCGCCTCGGCGGAACTGGTCATGGCCGTGCTGCACGCGGACGGCCGCGCTGAGCTGCAGCGCACGAGGCGCCTCGGCGAATTCCCACAAACCGACCGCCGCCGCCAGGGCCTTGCCCGCGATCTCACCGCCATCGTCGACGATCGCGGCGACAACATCCTCGGCCTGATGAACTGGCGCACGGGCGCCTATGAAAGCTTCGCCTTCGGGCCGCACCAAATGGTGCAGGAGCATCTGTTCGCGGCAAAGCCCGGCCGCACTGGCGAGCGCGATGCATGGCTCATCGGCGTGACGCTCAATGCGCGCGCACGCGCCACCGAGCTGCATGTTTTCGATGTCGCGCGCGTCAGCGACGGACCGGTGGCGACGTGGCGTAGCCGCTACATGGCGCCGCTCGGCTTCCATGGAACCTGGGCTGGCGCTTAGTGGAGATGGCGGCGGTGTTGCTGCGAGCACCGCCGCTATTTTCACCAACGGCGCCGCTCGAGGCGGCGCCGCACCTCGGAAACAAGCGCGTTTCAGTCGGAACGTGATCGCCATAACGTTGCATTAACCTGCGCCCTCGCAGGTCGTGCCGAACAGGTTTGGCAGCAGGAGCTATGATGTCGGCCGCCATCGCACTTAAGCGCGAGGACGCTGAAAAGCGCGCCTCCAGCGCCGATCTGGCCGAGCAGACCGCGCAGCGCGTCACGCGCACGCTGCAAGACAAGATTGAACTCATCCAAGAAGTCACGCGTCGCACCAAGATTTTGGCCATTAACGCCTCGATTGAAAGCGCGCGCGCCGGCCAAGCCGGACGTAGCTTCGCCATCGTCGCCGAAGAAGTGCGGGCGATTTCGCACGAAATCGATGCGTTGGCGCAATCATTACGCAGCGAGCTGGTATCGCAAGTCGGCGACATGCGCACGCGCGCCCGGGAGATGGCTGAAAGCGCCGCGCACAAGCGCCTGATTGACCTCTCGCTCAACGCCGTCGAACTGATCGACCGCAACCTCTATGAGCGCTCCTGCGATGTGCGCTGGTGGGCGACAGACGCAGCCGTCGTCGCCGGCGCCGCAAGCGCCTCGGCGGACGATTGCGCCTTCGCCTCCGAACGCATGGGCGTCATTCTCAACGCCTACACCGTCTATCTCGACCTCTGGCTCTGCGATCGCGCCGGCAATGTCATCGCCAATGGCCGCCCCGATCGCTATCGCACCGCCGGCGCCAATGTCGCGCACGAACGCTGGTTCAAGCAAGCAATGCAAACATCGTCGGGCGACGATTACGTCTGCGCCGACATCGCGCAAAACAAGCATCTGAACGATGCCGCCGTCGCCACTTACGCTGCCGCCGTGCGCGAAAACGGCGATCCACGCGGCCGCGTGATAGGCGTGCTGGGCGTGCATTTCGATTGGACGCCACAAGCACAGACCATCGTCACCAGCTTGCGCCTCACGCCGGAAGAATGGGCGCACACGCGCGCGATGCTGCTCGATCATGACGGTCGCGTGATCGCCGCCTCCGACAATCACGGGCTGCTCACCGAGACATTCCCGCTCGAACACCAAGGCCGCACGCAAGGCGCTTATGTGACGCCGAACGGCGACACCATCGGCTTCGCGCTCACGCCGGGCTACGAAACCTACAGGGGCATGGGCTGGTACGGCTGCGTCGTCACGCGCGGTTAGGGCGCGCGTCTTCGCGCTCGATGTCCGGCTCAGGCTCTGGTTCGGGCCGCAGCGTATCCTGCACCGCATCGTTGACACTGGGCGTCGGCGTGATCGGCGCGGCGTGCGGCTTGGTTTGCAGATGGAGCGCTTCCAGCGCGTCCTCTCCCTCTTCGCCAAAGAACGTGCGCAGTCGGATATCGCGCTGCGGATAGGGAATTTCGATGCCCGCGCCGCGCAACGCATCATCGATCGCCCATGTATAGGCTGCGTTCATGGCTTTCGGCCGTTTGACCGCTTCCAGCGTCGGCCACACGATCAGCTCAAACTTCAGCGCGCTATCACCATAGCCGACGAGCCAGACTTGCGTACGGCGCTCGTCCGTATCCGGCAGTGTGAACGGCACGTCGCGCGCGGCCGCGATCACGCACTCGCGCACTTTCTCTTTGTCGGCCCCGATCGCGACTTGAAACGGCACATGGATGCGGCGCGTCTCGCCGCGCCGCGTCCAATTGATCATCGTGTTTTCGATCAGCTTGGAATTCGGGATCAGCAAATAGACGTTGTCGTTGTTGCGCACGCGCGTAGCGCGCGGGCCGATCTCTTGCACCACGCCGCGCGTGCCATCGTGCATCTCAACGTAGTCGCCAATCTGAATGGCGCGATCGAAGATCAGCGTAAGGCCAGATACGAATTCCTTGATGATGCCCTGCAGGCCCAGGCCGATGCCGACGCCCAGGCCGCCCGCGAACACCGCGACGGATGAGAGATCGATGCCAAGCGACGAGAGCCCCGCGACCAGGCCGAACACGACCAAGCCGTAGGTCAGCACCTTCTCGGTGATGTAGAGCGCCGCGGCCCCCTGCCCGAGCCGCTGGCGGCCGCGGATACGCTTGAGCGCCGTGCCGATGATCCAGGACGCCGCCATGAACAGCACGACCAGCATCAGCGCGCCGAACACGCCGCCCACGGTCACGACCGAGGAGCCGAGCCGGAACAATTGGATGTGGGAAATGTCCTGAAGCAGCATCCGGGAATCCTGGCGGGCGGGCCCTCTTCTATCGACCGCGCGGCTGAGCTATGCAATATTGCAGAGAACGAGGCCGCCAAACGGGCGCCCAGAGGCGGGGGAAATCGGCCTTGATGGATTGGGACAAGCTCAAAACCTTCCATTTCGCGGCGGAGACCGGCTCGCTGACAGCCGCGGCCGAGAAATTGGGGGTCAGCCAATCCTCGGTCAGCCGCCAGATCGCGGCCCTGGAAAGCGAAATGGGCGTCCCCCTGTTCCAGCGTCACGCCCGCGGACTTCTGCTCACTGGCCCCGGCATGGCGCTGCGCGAATTCACCCGCGAAATGGCGGGTGCGGCCGTCATCGCCGAAAGCACGCTGAAGGACGCGCGCGAGAAGGTCATTGGCGATCTGAAGATCACCGCGCCGGTGGCGTTCGGCTCGACCTGGCTTGCGCCGCGTCTTGTCCACTTCGCCGACAAATATCCTGAGACGCGCGTGCAATGTCTGCTCGACGACCGCGAGTTCGATTTGCTCAAACTCGAAGCGGAGTGCGCCATCCGTTTGTGGGCGGCGACGCACGCCGATCTCATTCAGCGCAAGTTGCTTGAGGTGCGCGTCAGCCTGTACGCCTCCGCCGATTACCTGAAGCGGCACGGCACGCCAAAGAATGTCGAGGATCTCGATAACCACCGCATCATCGCCTATCAGGCCAATATCCCAACGCCGATGCGCGAACTGGATTGGGCGCAACGCGCCGGCCGCGAAGACGCCAAGCCACGCCCGCCGCTCTTAGAGATCAATAACGTCTATGGCATGTTGCGCGCGGTCGAGAGCGGCTTCGGCATCGCCTCCGTGCCGGACTACATGGCGCGCGAAAATCCGAACCTCGTGAAAGTGCTGCCCAATCTGCCGGGCCCGAGTTTCGAAGTGTATTTCATCTATCCAAGCGACCTGAAGCGCTCCAAGCGCATCGCCGCCTTCCGCCAATTCCTAATCGATCAATCAGAAGACTGGGAACCGTAACAGGTGTCAGGCATCAGGCATCAGGTATCAGGTGTCGGGTATCAGGTGTCAGGGCGAGTTGAGTTTCGCGACGAGACCATTGAGCATTCTGGCAATCTCCGCAAATTGTCCGTGATACCGCTCGAATTGTTCATCGCTTAGATAACCCAGGTCTTTGGCGAATTTGCACCACAGCGCGGACTCGTCGGCGCTGCCGAGTGCAATCAGCACAAATCTCCGGAACTCGGCCGTCGAGCCTTGTTGGCGCGCTCGGCCCTCAGCAAGATTGGCGCAAATCGATTTGCTCGACCGACGCAACTGACTCGCCAGCTCGTATTGCTCATGCTTCGGGAAAGTCTGAGCTATGCGATGCACTTCAAGCGCGACGTCGTACGCCTTTCGAAACACCAACATATCCCAGACCGACGGCGCACCACTCCCTCGTCGCTCGCCCATCCGACACCTGACACCTGATACCTGACACCTTTTCAAAGCTGCCCGTAATTCGACACCGCGAACGTATCGCACTGGCGCGCGTCACCGCTGTCGAAGCCGCGGCGGAACCATCGCATACGCTGCGCTGACGAGCCGTGCGTGAATTGGCGCTCATCGGAATGGCCCAACGCATCGTCGCCAATCGCGTGCGCAGCGTTCAAAGCTTCGCGCAAATCGGCTTCATCGATCGCCAGATCAGCGCGCGCCGTATGGCCCCAAACACCGGCGAAGCAATCGGCCTGCAACTCGACGCGCACCGAGGTTTGGTTCTGGTTCTCGCCCGGCAGCTGACGCTGCGTGGCGCCGATCAAATTCTGCACGTGGTGGCCGACTTCGTGCGCGATCACATAGGCTTGCGCGAAATCGCCCGGCGCGCGCAGGCGATCCTGCATCACCTGATAGAAGCTCGGGTCGATGTAGAGATTGGTGTCCGCGGGGCAATAGAACGGGCCAACGTCAGAACTGGCGTTGCCGCAACCCGTCGCCACCGCGCCCGAGAATACGACCAGCGTCGGATCGCGATACGCGCCCGGGTTCACGCCGTAATTCGGCAAACGCCCTTGTTGGAATTGCGCGCGCCAAACGTCTTCGGTGGACCCCAGAATCGCGCGCGAGAAATCGCAAGCTTGCGCTTCAGTATCGCACACTGAGCCCTCACCGGTCGCGCTTTGCGTCTGCCCCGGCACGCCGCCGAGCAGCGCGCCGAAAATCATCTGTTTGATGCTAGGCGGCGCGAAGAAATACACGCCCGCGAGCACGACGCCGACGATCAGCACGCCGCGAATGCCGATGCGGCGCAGAATCGAGAACAACGCCGCCGCCGGCAAACCGCCGCCGCCACCGCCGCCTGAGCCCCGGCCACGATCCTCGAAATTGTCCGAACGGCGCTGATTGTCGGTGCGCATGGATTGTCGTCCTCCTGCCTCGCCCGCCCGTCTTAGAGCATCGGCTCCCGGCAGGGGAGGAAATTTACGACGCCGCGAAAAGGTCCCCCTGGTCGCCGTAATCGGGCGGCCTGCGGAACTGTGTGTGATCCAGCGCCAAGCGCGGCTTATCGAGCCCCAAGCGTCTGCACGCAGTTGCGAAACGGTCGGCGATCAGCTTCGCGTACGGCCCCTCGCCCTTCTGGCGTTTGCTCCATTCGGGATCGTAATCGCGCCCGCCGCGCATCTGGCGCACGATCGTCATCACCCGCGTTTGCCGATCCGGAAAATGCTGCGCCAGCCATTCGCGGAACAGATCCTTGATCTCCAACGGCAGCCGCAACACCACGTACCCCGCCGCACTCGCGCCCGCCTTCGCACATTCTTCGAGGATGGCTTCGATCTCGCGATCGTTGATCGCCGGCACCACAGGCGCGACCATCACCGTTGCCGGCACGCCCGCCTCTGTCAGCGCGCGGATCGCTTCGATGCGTCTGTGCGGTGCGGCCGCGCGCGGCTCCATCACGCGCGAAATGCGCCGATCCAAGCTCGTCACCGAGATCGCGGCTTTGGCCAAACCGCGCTCGGCCAAGCGCGCGAGAATGTCGATGTCGCGCATCACCAACTGCGATTTGGTGATCAGCGCCACTGGATGGCGCCAGCGCTCCATCACCTCCAACAGCGCGCGCGTCACGCCATAGCCGCGCTCGATCGGCTGATAAATGTCGGTGACGCCGCCCAGCATGATCGTGCGCGGGCGATAGCTCGGCTTGGCGAATTCGCGCTCCAGCAATTCCGCTGCGTTCGCTTTCACGAACAGCTTGGTCTCGAAATCAAGCCCCGGCGACAGGCCCACATAGGCGTGGTTCGGCCGCGCGTAGCAATAGATGCAGCCATGCTCGCAGCCGCGATACGGATTGATCGATTGGTCGAAGGAAATGTCGGGGCTTTGATTGGTGGAGATGATGGTCTTGGCCAGTTCCGGCGTGACGATCGTCTCCAGCTTTTCGACCGGCTCATTGGCCCAGCCGTCATCGAACTCTTCGCGAGCAAAGCGCTCGTATCGGCCGCTCGCATTCGTGCGCGCGCCGCGTCCATGCAATGGGTCGCGAGTCATGATCTAGGATTATAGTCACACAATAGAACATAACAAGAACATTTTACATGTTAGCGTTTAGTTTGGATCGCCTTTGACCGAGCGAGTGTGAGGCTTGGAACGGCGACGCTCTGCGACATTCAAAAGGGTCGCAACCAGTCCGGCCACGGCGGCGATAAGCGTGCAAGCTGCTGAAAATGCTTCGATCATTGGGTGCCTCTCCTTTGTTGAATAAAGAGAAGACCTCGTGCCGTGATTAAAGTGTTAACGACGATTAACCGCCTTACAAATGAAGAAGGGCGCCGGTTCGACCGACGCCCTTCAAATATCCAGCATTCTCATCATCTCGCCTTTGGATCTTGCGCCCTTCAGGGCCTGGGATTTTGGGGCGGAGGACTTACGCAACGATCTGCGAGGCTTGCCAAACGGTGGCGTAGGCGGCCGGCGCGAACACGGCGAGGGCGGCGACGAGGGCGTAAAACTTGGTCATTTGCTGAGCTCCAACTCTGTGCTTCGGAGCACCGCGCCCCGATGAGTTGAAGGTAGTAGAGCCTTAGCCATAACGATGTGACCACGGACACAGGGCGATCAGAAGTCGGATGCCGTTGCTTGATGCAATTCGCGACGCAACCCATGCTTGCACAAAGCATGGAGGCACCCATGACTACTCGTCATGATGTATCGGTGATCTGTGAATGCGGACACCAAGGCACTGTAGTGTGGCGCGAAAACGACGCGCCCTTCAGTACACAATACGAGGACTACTCGATCGACGGTTTCGAAGGAAAAGACTACTTCATCTACGGATTTACGACAGTCTCAGAGGCGCTGCAGCACATGCAGCCAAAGTGTCCAAGCTGCGGCCAAGTCGGAAAAGTAAAAACGCGCTCTTAATGCGCCGCCGTCTTCGAAAATAAATTCATCACCACGACGCCGGCGACGACCAGCGCCATGCCGATGATCGCGGCGTCGTCGAGCTTTTGGCCTTGCAGCAGCCACGCGGCGAGCGCGATCAGCACCACGCCCACGCCTGACCAAATCGCGTACGCCACGCCCGTCGGGATCGTCTTCAAAGTCAGCGACAGCAAATAGAACGCGATCCCGTAACCGATCACGACGATCACGGATGGCCAGAATTTCGTGAACCCGTCGGACGCCTTCAGCGCCGTCGTGCCAATCACTTCCGCGACGATCGCGCCGGCCAGATAGAGATACGCGTTCACATAAAGCCCATGTCGCGCTCATACGTGCGAAAGCGCCGGCCGCTATCGACGTAGATGGTCTGCCCCGTCACCGCGTCGTTCTCGATCAGGAAGCGCGCGGCGTGGGCGATGTTTTCCGGCGTAGGCCCGCTCTTCAGCGGCGTGTCGTCGTGCAAGCGCTGGTAATCGGCTTCCGCCTGCCCCGGCGCCGGCAACACATAGCCCGGCGCGATCGCATTCACGCGCACACGCGGCGCAAGCGCCCGCGCCAACAGCTCCGTCGCACCCGCGAGCGCGTATTTCGAGAGCGTGTAGGAGAAATGATCCGGGTACGGGCTCGCCAATTTGAAATCGAGGAAGTTCACGACCACGCCGCGCTGGCCGTCCGGCAGCGCCTCCGCGAATTCGCGCGCAAGCAGCGAAGGCGTGAACGTGTTGACCGCGATATGGCGCTGCAACAATTCCTCACTCAACGTGTCGATCGTGTCGTGCTCGAACATCGCCGCCGTGTTCACGAGCGCCGTCAACGCCCCGCCCGCCGCTTCCACCGCGCGCGACACCAGCGCATGGCGCTCCGCCGCGTCACCGAGATCAGCACCGAGGATCACCGCCGCGCCGCCGCTCTTGCGCGCCTCCGCCGCGACAGCTTCAGCCTCCTCCGCCGAATGGCGATAATGGATCACCACGCCCCAGCCATGCGCCGCCAGCTCCAGCGCCACCGCGCGGCCAAGCCGTTGCCCCGCGCCCGTCACGAGAGCCCAATTCATCGCTGCTCTCTCCTGATCGTCACCGACACCAGCCCGTCGCCCGACAGCACGGACGGCTTCTTCACCGTGACCTCAACCCAGCGGGCGCGCTCCGAGAGCGAAAGGCAATGCCCCGCGACGCGATCAGCCAAGGTCTCGATCAGATGCGCAGGCTCGCCCAGATCGTCGCGAATGAAAAAGATGATGCGGTCGTAGTCGACGGTCGCGCCGATGCGGTCGGCGTTGGGATAATCCGGCGGATCGGCCAAAGCCATGACGACGGAAATGCGCACCTCTTGCGGGGTTGCGCGCTCAGGGTCGGGGACGCCGACGCGAACCAGCGCCTTGGCGTCGTCGATACGGATGATGTGAAGGTCTGCCACGCGGGCAATCTAATCAGCCGAAGGCGATCAGGCCAGCGCCTGCGGCAACAACGATCGCGCCAATCCAGCGCCGCAAGCCCAGCCGCTCGCGCAGGATGAAAAACGCGATCAAGGCGCCAAACACGACCGACGTCTCACGCAGCGCCGTTACCTGCGCGATGGGCGCGAAGGTCTGCGCCCAGAGCACCAGGCCGTAGCCCAGAAACGAGATGATGCCGATGGCGATGCCGCGCCACGGCGCTACGGCCGCGTCGCGCAACATCTGCCGTACGCCCCGCTTCCAGAACGCGAACGCAATCATCGGCACGCCCATCACGCCGGACGTCCACGCCACATACACAAGCGCATCGCCGCCGACGCGCGCGCCGAGCGCATCCACCAGCGAATACGACGAAATGCAAAGTCCAATCAGCAACGCCCACAGCGTCGCCTTCAACGGCGCGTTCGGGCTCGCGCCCACAGCCAACACGCCGAGCGAAACCAGCACGATGCCGACCATTTTCAGCGGCGCCGGCACTTCGTGCGCCGTGATCGCCGCCCCCACCGCCACCAGCAAAGGCGCCGAGCCGCGCGACAGCGTGTAGATGTGGCTGAGATCGCCCATGTCGTAGCCGCGAAACAGCGCCACCCAATAGACGAGATGGATCAGCACCGAGGCGGCGAGGTACGGCCAGGCCTCCGCCTTCGGCGCGCCCCAGAAGAGCGCGACCACGCCCCACATCAAGATGCCGCCGATAGCGATCAAAAACGCGTCCGCGACGCGATCGCCGCGGCCGCCTTTGAGGGCGGCGTTCCAGCTTGCATGAATGAGGGCCGAGCAAAGCGCTGCGGCAATGGCGAGCGGCGGCATGTTGTACGCGCACTAGAGCACGCTTCACGGGGTCGTGCACGGACGTTTGCCGCATGCTAGTCATGCGCAAAAGGGAGGGCGTGCAATGAGCGCACAGGAATTCGACGTCGTCGTTTATGGCGCGACAGGCTTCACCGGCCGCTTGGTCGCCGAGCATCTGTTGAAGACTTACGGTGCGGAAGGCCAAGTGCGCTGGGCTATGGCCGGGCGCGATCTAGCGAAGCTCCGCGCCGTCGCCGCCGAGATCGGCGCGCCGGCCAGCGTGCCGCTGATCGAAGCCAATGCGCGCGATTCCGCGTCGCTCGAAGCGCTGGCCAAGCGCGCCCGCACCATCATCACCACGGTCGGCCCCTATCAGCTTTACGGCGAGCCGCTGCTCGCCGCCTGCGCCAAGGTCGGCACGGATTATGTCGATCTCTGCGGCGAGCCGAATTGGATGCAGGCGATGATCGCCAAATACGACGCAGCCGCCAAGCAAAGCGGCGCGCGCATCGTGTTCTCCTGCGGCTTCGACTCGATCCCGTTCGATTGCGGCGTCTGGTTCTTGCAACAACAAGCGCGCCAGCGTTTCGGCGCGCCAGCGCAGCGCGTGCGCGGTCGCGTGCGCAAGATGAAGGGCACCTTCTCCGGCGGCACGATGGCCTCGATGCTGGCCACGCTCGACGCCGCCAAGCGTGATCCGAGCATTGGCGCGGCCATGCTCGATCCCTTCGCGCTTTCGCCGGCGCGCGGCGCCGATCAGCCGAAGGGCGATTCCGTGATCGAGGACGCCGACATCGGCTCTTGGGCCGCGCCCTTCGTGATGGCGGCGATCAACACCAAGAACGTGCACCGCACCAACGCGCTCGCCGGTTATCCGTACGGCCGCGAGTTCACCTACGACGAAATGATGATGACGGGCGGCGGCGCCGCTGGCGAAAAGCGCGCACGCGGCATGCTCAGCCAATCGCGCACGCAAAACGCGCTGCTGAATTTCGCGCCCACGCGCGCGCTGTTGCGCCAATTCGCGCTGCCGAAGCCCGGCCAGGGCCCGAACAAAGAGCAACGCGAAACCGGCATGTTCGACGTGCTCTATGTCGGCAATCTCGCCGACGGCCGCGCGCTGCGCGTCGGCGTCAGCGGCGACAAGGATCCGGGCTACGGCTCCACCTCAAAGATGATCGCCGAAGCCGCGCTCTGCCTGAACGACACGCCGCGCGAAACCACGCCCGGCGGCATCTGGACGCCCGCCGCCGCCATGGGCGATGCGCTGATCGCGCGGCTGGAGCAGCGCGCCGGATTGAAATTCAAGCTGGAGAACTAAGAGCGCCCCTCCTCCCCGCACGCGGGGAGGATAGCGCTTAACTCAGGCTTGCGCAGAAGCGCTGAATGCGCGCGCACGATTCTTCCAGCTCGGCGTTCGACGTCGCGTAGGAGATGCGGAAGTTCGGCGCGAGGCCAAAGGCGCTGCCATGCACGACAGCGACACCTTCCGCTTCGAGCAATTCGAGCGCGAACGTCTCGTCGGTATCAATCACTTTGCCGGTTGGCGTCTTCTTACCGATCAAGCCGGCGCACGATGGATAGACGTAGAATGCGCCTTCCGGCGTCGGGCATTTCAAACCCTGCGCCTGGTTCAGCATCGAGACGACAATATCACGCCGCTCCTGGAAGATGAGCTTGTTCTTTGGAATGAAATCCTGCGTGCCGTTCAGGGCCTCGACCGCCGCCCATTGCGAAACCGAAGACGGGTTTGACGTCGTTTGGGTCATCACCGACGCCATACCCTTGATCAGCCATTCGGGACCGGCGGCGTACCCGATGCGCCAGCCCGTCATCGCGTACGCCTTCGAGACGCCGTTCATCGTCAGCGTGCGGTCGTAGAGACGCGGCTCGACTTGCGCGATCGTGGTGAATTCGAAATCGCCATAGACGAGGTGCTCGTACATGTCGTCCGTGAGGATGAGCACGTTCGGGAAATCGATCAGGACGGCTGCGATGGCCGCCAGCTCGGCGCGCGTGTAAGCCGCGCCCGAGGGATTCGACGGCGAATTGAGCAACACCCATTTCGTGTGCGGCGTCAGCGCCTTCGCCAAATCCTTCGGATCGAGCTTGAAGCCGTTCTCCATGCGGGTTTCGACGAACACCGGCGTGCCGCCGCACATCAGCGCCATGTCCGGATAGCTCACCCAATAGGGGGCCGGGATCACCACCTCGTCGCCAGGGTTAAGTGTGGCCAGGAAGGCGTTGAAAATAACCGGCTTGCCGCCCGGCGAGACGTTCACTTGGCTGCGCTTGTAGTCCAGGCCGTTCTCGCGCTTGAACTTGGCGCAGATCGCATCCTTCAGCTCAGGAATGCCGTCGACGTCGGTGTATTTGGTCTTGCCCTCGCGAATGGCGCGGATCGCCGCTTCCTTGATGTTTTCCGGGGTGTCGAAATCGGGCTCGCCCGCCGAAAGGGCGATCACGTCGCGCCCGGTCGCCTTCAGCGCCCGCGCCTTGGCGCTCATGCCGATGGTGGCGGACGGCTTTACGCGCTTCAGCGCATCGGAAACTGAATTGGTCATCACCCTGCCCGTTGGATTCGGCGTCGCACCCTAATGCAAACGCCCCTGCGGCGCAGCGCCCCTGGTCTATCCCTGGCCGCGCCGGATCGCCGCTCCTATATCGCGTTTCAGGTGAAAGGGAGAAAAGAATGCCGCTGTTGATGTGCCCGAACTGCAATGCCTCCATGACCGAGGTGAAGCGCGACGACGTGGCGTTCGACATGTGCCCGACCTGCCGGGGCGTATGGCTCGACCGGGGCGAACTTGAGAAGATCATCGCCGGCGCTCGCGAAGAGCGCACCGCGTTCGACCAGGACCGTCGTGAATTCTACCAGGACCCGGACGCCTACCGCCGTTCGCATCCTCAGCCTCCGCCGCAAGCCCAACAACAGGCCCCGCGCCAGCCTCAGGGCTATGGCTACGGCGAACGCGGTGAGTACGGTGAGCGCGGTGAATATGGCGAGCGCGGCGAGTACGGCCATGGCCGCCGCAAGCGCCGCGGCTTCGACCTGTTCGACATCTTCGACTGATCGTTCAATTTGACCGCCAAACAAAACGGCCCGGAGCAATCCGGGGCCGTTCTTTTTGTCGTTGGCGTTCCCTCGACCTGAGGCGGCTTATTCAGCCGCTTCAGTACGACGGGCCAAGCGCGCATCTTCCGCCGCTTCGAGCGCCAATTGCGCATCGCGTTCGGCTGCGAGCTTCTGATAGCGGCGCAGCTGACCGCCCGTACCAGCCGGGATCAGACGGCCGACGATGACGTTTTCCTTCAAGCCCTCGAGCGTGTCCGACTTGCCGTAAGAGGCCGCCTCGGTGAGCACGCGCGTGGTTTCCTGGAACGACGCCGCCGAGATGAACGAACGCGTTTGCAGCGAGGCCTTGGTGATGCCGAGCAGCATGGGCTGGGCCGTCGCCGGCTTCAGACCCAACTCGACAACACGCTTGTTCTCGTCCTCGAGATCGAGCGCTTCCACCGCTTCCCCTTTGAGGAACTCGGTGTCGCCGGCGTCCATGATTTCGACCTTCTGCAGCATCTGGCGAACGATCACCTCGATGTGCTTGTCGTTAATCGGCACGCCTTGCAGGCGGTACACCTTCTGAATTTCCTCAACGAGGTAATTCGCCAGCGCTTCGACGCCCAGGATCGAGAGGATGTCCTGCGGCGCGGGGTTGCCGTCCAACAGGTAATCGCCCTTCTTCACGAAGTCGCCTTCTTGCACCGGAATGTGCTTGCCCTTCGGGATCATGTACTCGATCGGCTCGAGGCTCTCGTCTTCCGGCACGACGCGCAGGCGGCGCTTGTTTTTGTAGTCCTTGCCGAATTCCACGCGGCCATCGCCTTCGGCAATGATCGCGTGATCCTTCGGACGGCGGGCTTCGAACAATTCCGCGACGCGCGGCAGACCACCAGTGATGTCGCGGGTCTTGGCGCCGCCCGTCGGCATACGCGCGAGGTCTTGGCCAGGCGTGACGTCGTCGCCGTCGGCGATCGAAAGGATCGCGCCGACCGGCAGCGTGTAACGCGCGTCCGAGCCGTTCGAGAGCTTCGCCGGCTTGCCCTTACCGTCGAGGATGACGATGCTGGGACGCAGATCGGAGCCCTTGGACGTCGCGCGCCAATCGATGATGACTTTCGACGAGATGCCGGTGGCTTCGTCGAATTCTTCACGCACCGAAACGCCTTCAACGATGTCCTCGAACTTCGCCTTGCCGGCGACTTCCGTGAGGATCGGCGTGGCGTAGGGATCCCATTCCGAGATGCGGTCGCCGCGCTTGATCTTCGAGTTCTCGTCAACACGCAGGCGCGCGCCGAACGAGAGCTTGAAGCTCTGACGCTCCTTGCCTTCCTGATCGACGACGATGGCCTGCATGTTGCGGCTCATGACGATCAGTTCGCCCTGGGCGTTCTTCACCGTGTTGCGGTTCACGAAGCGGATCGAGCCGTCGTGCGCCGATTCCATCACCGATTGCTCGGCCACCTGGGCCGCGCCGCCGATGTGGAACGTGCGCATGGTGAGCTGCGTGCCCGGTTCGCCAATCGATTGCGCCGCGATGACGCCCACGGCTTCGCCGATGTTCACCGGCGTGCCGCGCGCGAGGTCGCGGCCATAGCAGGCGCCGCAAACGCCGGTGCGGGTTTCGCAGGTGAGCACCGAACGCACCTTCACGCTCTGAACGCCCGCCTTCTCGATCACGACCACGAGGTCTTCGTCGAGGAAGGCGCCGGCCGGCGCGATCACCTTACCGGTGCCCGGCTCGACTACGTCGATCGCGGCCGTACGGCCGAGGATGCGCGTGCCCAACGAGACGACGATGTCGGCGCCGTCGATCACCGCCGTCATGGCGATGCCATCCTGAGTGCCGCAATCCTCCTCGGTGATGATGCAATCCTGCGCCACGTCGACGAGACGACGCGTCAGATAGCCGGAGTTCGCGGTCTTCAGCGCGGTGTCCGCGAGGCCCTTACGGGCGCCGTGGGTCGAGTTGAAGTATTCGAGAACCGAAAGGCCTTCCTTGAAGTTCGAGATGATCGGCGTCTCGATGATTTCGCCCGACGGCTTGGCCATCAGGCCGCGCATGCCGGCGAGCTGCTTCATCTGGTTCTTCGAACCACGCGCACCGGAGTGCGCCATCATGAAGACAGAATTGAGTTCGCCCAGGCGACCGTCCTTCAGACGAGCCGGCTTGGAGGCCTCTTCCATCATCGCGTCAGCGACTTTGTCGGTGCACTTCGACCAAGCGTCGACAACCTTGTTGTACTTTTCGCCCTTGGTGATGAGGCCGTCGGCGTATTGCTTCTCGTATTCCGAGACGCGCTTGCGCGTATCTTCGACGAGGGCTTCCTTCGCCTTCGGGACGACCATGTCGGCCATGCCGAACGAGATGCCGGCCTTGGCCGCTTCCTTGAAGCCGAGTTGCATGATGCGATCGGCAAAGATCACCGTCGCCTTCTGGCCGCAGAACCGATAGACGTTGTCGATCAGGTTGCCGACTTCCTTCTTGGTCAGCGTCTGGTCGAGCAGCTTGTAGCTGATCTTCGGGTGGCGCGGCAGCAGCTCGGCCAGCTTCATCCGGCCCGGCGTGGTGTCGATCGTCATCCGCACCGGCTTGTTGTCGGCGTCCACCGTCTCAAAGCGGGCTTTGATCTTGGTGTGCAGCGTGACGACGCCCGCTTCCAGCGCGGCCTCGATTTCCGCGATGTTCGCGAACAGCTTGCCTTCGCCCGGCTCACCTTCCTTCATCAGCGAGAGATAGTAGAGGCCAAGCACGATATCCTGCGACGGCACGATGATCGCCTTGCCGTTCGCCGGCGAGAGGATGTTGTTGGTCGACATCATCAGCACGCGCGCTTCCAGCTGCGCTTCGAGCGACAGCGGAACGTGCACGGCCATTTGGTCGCCGTCGAAGTCGGCGTTGAACGCGGCGCAGACCAGCGGATGCAGCTGGATCGCCTTGCCTTCGATGAGCTTCGGCTCGAACGCCTGAATGCCCAAACGGTGCAGGGTCGGCGCGCGGTTCAACAGAATCGGGTGCTCGCGAATGACTTCTTCGAGCACGTCCCAGACTTCCGGGCGCTCCTTTTCCACCATGCGGCGCGATTGCTTCACGGTGCCGGAGAGGCCCTTCACGTCCAGGCGCGCGTAGATGAACGGCTTGAACAGCTCGAGCGCCATCTTCTTCGGCAAGCCGCACTGGTGCAGCTTCAGGTCGGGACCGACGACGATGACCGAACGGCCCGAATAGTCGACGCGCTTGCCGAGCAGGTTCTGACGGAAGCGGCCTTGCTTACCCTTCAGCATGTCGGCGAGCGACTTCAGCGGACGCTTGTTGGCGCCGGTGATGACGCGGCCGCGACGGCCGTTGTCGAACAGCGCGTCGACGGCTTCCTGCAGCATGCGCTTTTCGTTGCGGATGATGATGTCCGGCGCGCGGAGCTCCATCAGACGCTTCAAGCGGTTGTTGCGGTTGATGACGCGGCGATAGAGGTCGTTCAAATCCGACGTCGCGAAACGGCCGCCATCGAGCGGAACGAGCGGACGCAGTTCCGGCGGGATCACCGGCACGATCGTCAAGATCATCCATTCCGGCTTGTTGCCCGAGCGGATGAAGGCCTCGACCAGCTTCAGACGCTTGGCCAACTTCTTCGGCTTCAGCTCGGAGGTCGATTCCGCGATCTCCTTGCGCAGCTGTTCCGCTTCCTTTTCGAGGTTGAGCTGGATCAGCAATTCGCGGATCGCCTCGGCCCCGATCGAGGCGGTGAAGCTGTCTTCGCCGAACTCGTCCTGTGCGCGGAGATATTCTTCTTCCGTCAACAGCTGCTTGGCTTCGAGCGACGTGAGACCCGGCTCGAGCACGATGTACTGTTCAAAGTACAGCACCTTCTCGATGTCCTTCAGCGCCATGTCGAGCATCAGCGCGATGCGGGACGGCAAGCTCTTCAGGAACCAGATGTGCGCGACGGGTGCGGCCAGTTCGATATGGCCCATGCGCTCACGGCGCACGCGCTGCAGCGTGACTTGGACACCGCACTTTTCGCAGATGATGTCCTTGTACTTCATGCGCTTGTACTTGCCGCACAAGCACTCGTAATCCTTGATCGGGCCAAAGATACGCGCGCAGAACAGACCGTCGCGTTCCGGCTTGAACGTACGATAATTGATCGTTTCCGGCTTCTTGATCTCGCCGAAGCTCCACGACTTGATCTGCTCGGGGCTCGCGATCGAGATTTTGATCTGATCGAACACAGGCGCCGGCGGCTGGTTGCCGAAGGTGTTGTTGATCAGGTCTTGGTTCATTGCATTCATCGTTTTGACCTTCCGTCGCGCCGGTGTGCGGCCGGCGCCCCGTGGGTTCATTCTCGAATTATCCGGCGCGCCTCACCCGAGACGCGCCGGCCATTCCTATTCGGCCGCCTTCACGCGGGCGCCGTCGACCAGTTCGACGTTGAGGCCGAGCGAGCGCATTTCCTTCACGAGCACGTTGAACGACTCGGGGATGCCCGCATCGAACGTGTCGTGACCGCGCGTGATGGCCTCGTAGACCTTCGTACGGCCGGCGACGTCGTCCGACTTCACCGTCAGCATTTCCTGCAGCGTGTACGCCGCGCCATAGGCTTCAAGCGCCCACACTTCCATTTCGCCGAAGCGCTGGCCGCCGAATTGCGCCTTGCCGCCCAGCGGTTGCTGCGTGACCAGCGAGTACGGGCCGATGGAGCGCGCGTGGATTTTGTCATCCACGAGGTGGTGCAGCTTCAGCATGTAGATGTAGCCGACCGTGACTTGCCGCTTGAAAGGCTCGCCGGTCAGGCCGTCGTACAACTGAACCTGCCCCGTCTCGGCATAGCCGGCCATGCGCAGATGCTCGCGGATATCGCTATCCTTGGCGCCGTCGAACACTGGCGTTGCGATCGGCACGCCCTTGGAAATGTTACGCGCGAGTTCAGTGATGTCGCTCGTTTCCTTCGGCAGCTCGACGCCGTCGCCGTAAACGTCCTTCAGCTTCTTCTCGAGCGGTTTGCGATCGCCGTCGCGCTCATAGAGCTCCAGTGCTTCACGAACCTGCTTGCCGAGGCCCGCGCACGCCCAACCCAAGTGGGTTTCCAGAATCTGACCGACGTTCATGCGCGACGGCACGCCCAGCGGGTTCAGCACGATGTCGACATGCGTGCCGTCCTCAAGGAACGGCATGTCTTCGATCGGGGTGATCTTGGAGATGACGCCCTTGTTACCGTGACGGCCGGCCATCTTGTCGCCCGGCTGCAGCTTGCGCTTCACCGCGACGAACACCTTGACGACCTTCATCACGCCCGGGGGCAGTTCGTCGCCGCGCTGCAGCTTGTCGACCTTGTCATGGAAGCGCGCTTCGAGGCGCTTCTTGGCGTCGTCGTACTGCTTCTTCAGCGCTTCGATTTCAGTCATCGCGTTTTCGTCGTCGATGCCGAACTGCCACCACTGGCCCTTGCTGAACGGCTCCAGCGAGTCTTCGCTGATCACTTCGCCCTTCTTGAAGCCCTTCGGCCCCGTCGTCGCCGACTTGCCAATCAGGATTTCGCGCAGACGGCCAAAGATGTTGCGCTCCAGGATCGCGAGCTCGTCGTCGCGGTCCTTCGCCAAACGCTCAATCTCTTCGCGTTCGATTTGCAGCGCGCGCTGATCCTTATCGACGCCGTGACGGTTGAACACGCGGACTTCAACGACCGTGCCGTTGACGCCCGGCGGCAAACGCAAGGACGTGTCGCGCACGTCCGAAGCCTTTTCGCCGAAGATGGCCCGCAACAGCTTCTCTTCCGGCGTCATCGGGATTTCGCCCTTCGGCGTCACCTTACCGACGAGAATGTCGCCCGGCTCCAATTCGGCGCCGATCGCCACAATGCCGGCTTCGTCGAGGTTGCGCAGCGCTTCCTCGCCAACGTTCGGGATGTCGCGGGTGATTTCTTCCGGACCGAGCTTCGTGTCGCGGGCCGCGACTTCGAATTCTTCGATGTGGATCGAGGTGAACACGTCGTCCTTGACGATGCGTTCGCTGATCAGGATCGAGTCTTCGAAGTTGTAGCCATTCCACGGCATGAACGCGACCAGCACGTTGCGGCCGAGCGCGAGTTCGCCCAGCTCGGTCGACGGACCATCGGCGATGATGTCGTCGGCGTGGACCAGGTCGCCGACCTTCACGATCGGGCGCTGCGTGATGCAGGTGTTCTGGTTCGAGCGTTGGAACTTGAGCAGACGATAGATGTCGACACCCGGCTTGGCCGGGTCCTTCTCTTCCGTCGCGCGCACGACGATACGCTGTGAATCGACTTGCTCGACAATGCCCGTGCGGCGCGCGGTAATGGCCGCGCCCGAGTCACGCGCCACGGTGCCTTCCATGCCGGTGCCCACGATCGGGGCGTCGGCGCGGAGCAGCGGCACCGCTTGGCGTTGCATGTTCGAGCCCATGAGCGCGCGGTTGGCGTCGTCGTTCTCGAGGAACGGGATCAGCGCCGCGGCGACCGAAACAACCTGCTTCGGCGACACGTCCATGAGGTCGATTTCGTCGCGCACGATCTGTTGCGCTTCGCCGTTCTCGCGCGCCTGCACGAGGTCTTCGGCGAGATTGCCCTTCGCATCGAGCTCGGAATTGGCCTGCGCGATCTTGTGCTTGGCCTCTTCCATCGCCGACAAATACACGATTTCGTTGGTCGGCTTGCCGCTCACGACCTTGCGGTACGGGCTCTCGATGAAGCCGTACTTGTTCACGCGGGCGTGCGTGGCCAGCGAGTTGATCAGACCGATGTTCGGGCCTTCCGGCGTTTCGATCGGGCAGATGCGGCCATAGTGCGTCAAGTGCACGTCGCGGACTTCGAAGCCCGCGCGCTCGCGCGTCAGACCACCCGGGCCCAACGCCGAGAGACGACGCTTGTGCGTGATCTCGGAGAGCGGGTTGGTTTGGTCCATGAACTGCGAAAGCTGCGACGAACCGAAGAACTCGCGCACGGCGGCGGCCGCAGGCTTCGCGTTGATCAGGTCGTGCGGCATCACGGTTTCGATGTCGACGGACGACATCCGTTCCTTGATCGCGCGCTCCATGCGCAAGAGGCCGATGCGATACTGATTTTCCATCAGTTCGCCGACCGAACGCACACGGCGGTTGCCGAGGTTGTCGATGTCGTCGACTTCGCCGCGGCCATCACGCAGGTCGGTCAGCGTCTTCAACACTTCGAGGATGTCTTCCAGGCGCAGAATGCGGATCGAGTCATCCGTGTCCAAGCCCAGACGCATGTTCATCTTCACGCGGCCCACGGCCGAGAGGTCGTAGCGCTCTTGATCCGAGAACAGGCCGTTGAAGAGCACTTCAGCGGTGTCGATCGTCGGCGGCTCGCCCGGACGCATGACGCGATAGATGTCGAACAGCGCTTGTTCGCGGTTCTCGTTCTTATCGAGCTTCAGCGTGTTGCGGATGTAAGGGCCAACGGTCGCCGGATCGATGTCCAGGATCGGCAGCTCGTCGATGCCAGCTTCGATCAGCGTCGCCAGCACGGTTTCGCTGAGCGCGTCGCCGGCTTCGACGTAGATTTCACCCGTTTCCGGATTGACGATGTCTTCGGCGATGTAGCGGTCGAACAGGTCTTCCGACGGGACTTGGATGTCCACGACGCCGTCTTCGACCAGCTTGTTGGCGATGCGCGCCGAAATCTTCTTGCCGGCTTCGGCGACGACCTTACCGGTCTTCGCGTCGACCAGATCATAGGTCGGCTTCACACCGCGCCAACGCTCGGCGCGATACTTCGTCGTCCAGCCCGCGCGCGTGCGCTTGTAGATCGAGGATTGGTAGAACGTGCTGAGGATCTGCTCGCTCGACATGCCGAGCGCATAGAGCAGCGTCGTCGCCGGCAGCTTACGCTTCCGGTCGATACGCACGTACATGATGTCCTTCGCGTCGAACTCGAAATCGAGCCATGAGCCGCGATATGGGATCACGCGGGCGGCAAACAGCAACTTGCCCGAGGCGTGCGTCTTGCCCTTGTCGTGATCGAAGAACACGCCCGGCGAACGGTGCATCTGAGACACGATCACGCGCTCGGTGCCGTTCACGACGAACGTGCCCTTGTCCGTCATGAGCGGGATGTCGCCCAGATAGACGTCCTGTTCCTTGATGTCCTTCACGGACTTCGCGCCGGTCTCTTCGTCCGTTTCAAAAACGATGAGGCGCAACTTGACCTTCAGCGGCGCGGCATAGGTCATGTCGCGCTGCTGGCATTCCTCGACGTCGAATTTCGGCTCTTCGAACTCGTACGAGACGTATTCGAGCACGGCCCGGTCCGAGAAATCGCGGATCGGGAACACCGATTTAAAGACAGCCTGCAGGCCTTCATCGATACGCTCGTAAGGACGTTCGTCCTTCTGCAGGAATTGATCGTAGGAGCTCTTTTGCACCTCGATCAGGTTCGGCATCTTGCCCGCTTCGGGGATCTTGCCGAACGACTTGCGAATTTTTTTCTTACCGGTGTACGACAGAGCCATCTGCTCTCCCCATGTGCCCCGCGCTCGGAAGCGGACCCCGGCCAATAGGCCCGCCAAGCGCGGCGCATGAGCCGCCTTCCGCCCTGGTCCCAAGGGAAAATCCCAAGAGCCCGACCCGTTTTCGGAGAACCGCGGGCGGGCGGTTCGTCCGGCGCATCCCGTTGCCGAGACACGCAAAGGCGGAAGCCGGAGCCGCTTAGGACGGCTCCTGCTTCCGCTTGATGTTTGCGAGTTACTTCAGATCGACCTTCGCGCCGGCCTTTTCAAGCTGGGCCTTGAACTTTTCGGCATCCGCCTTGTTCACGCCTTCCTTGACGGCCTTCGGTGCGCCTTCGACCAGGTCCTTGGCTTCCTTCAGGCCGAGACCCGTGATCGCGCGCACTTCCTTGATGACTTCGATCTTCTTGTCGCCAGCCGAGGTCAGCTGAACGGTGAACTCGGTCTTCTCTTCGGCAGCGGCGGCCGGAGCAGCGCCACCGCCGACGGCGGCGACGGCGACCGGCGCGGCGGCCGAAACGCCCCACTTCTCTTCGAGCAGCTTCGAGAGTTCAGCGGCTTCGAGAACGGTGAGCGCCGAGAGATCTTCGACGATTTTGTTGAGGTCTGCCATGATTTGGTTCCTGACGTTTTCTGTCTGATTTCAATACGATATGCGGAATGACGGTTATGCGGCGTCCTTGGTCGCGTACGCGTTGAGCACGCGCGCCAGCTGGCCGCCGGGCGCTGCGAGCACGCCGGCGATCTTGGTCGCAGGCGCCTGTACGAGGCCAATGATCTTCCCACGCAACTCGTCCAGCGACGGCATCGTGGCGAGCGCCTGGATGCCTTGCGTGTCGAGCAATTGATCGCCGAAAAGGCCGCCGAGGATGGCGAACTTCTCTTTTTCCTTCGCGTACGCGACGGCCACCTTGGCGGCGGTGATCGGGTCAGCGGAGTAAGCGATGGCCGTGGGGCCGGTGAACAGGTCCGACGCCGACGCCTTGGGCGTGTCGGCGATGGCAAGTTTCACCAGGCGATTCTTCACCACTTTGAGCGCGCCGCCTTCGGTGCGAAGGCGATTACGCAGCACCGTCAAATCCGCAACAGTCAGACCGGAATAGTGGCCTACGACCACCACACCGGCCCCGGCGAATACGCCTTTCAGCGATTCCACCGTTTCGGCCTTCTGAGCACGATCCATTGCGGTCTCCTCAGTTGGGCCGCCGGCCAATCCGGCGCCCCTTCGAGCGCACACGGACCGAGCCGGCCGGCGGAATACCCCCGAGCGGCGCGCGGTCCACGCGCAGCCTGTCCCAGAGGCCGGGCCTACAGAGCGAACTTGACAGTCCGCCCCGAAAAACGTCAGCTCTGTCTATTGCGGGCCCCGAAAGCGTCGGACTAAATCCAAAGCTTTCAACGATTTAAGCCACGCACATAGCGCCCTATTGGGCGTGCCATGGTCGTGGCGCCTGCAGTCTCGGACAGGTACCGGCGAGTTAATTCCCGCCGGATCGGGGCATATGCACGGTTTATTGCGACGCATCAAGGGCGCAGGCACAGTTTTCTGCGCTTGGCAAGCCGCTCGCTCAGAAGGCGACTTGAAAGACACGCCATCGGGGAACTGAGCCCGCTACCTCCCGTCCCCCACCAGCTTGGCGATCGCCTCCAGATAGATGGCGAACGCTTTGCGGCCCTTGGCCGTCATCCGCACCCGCGTCAGCGGCTTTCGGTTCACGAAGCTCTTGTCGATCGAGACATAGCCCGCCTCCTCCAGCTTACGCAGATGGATCGAGAGATTGCCCTGTGTGGCCTCGAGCACATCCTTCAACTCGGTGAAGTCCGCGGCTTCCGCATCGGCGAGGTACGCCATGATCCCCAGGCGCAAGCGCCCGTGGATCACGTCGTCCAATTTGCCGATATCGAAGGGGGCCATGCTTCAGGCCGCCGTCTTCGCGCCGCGCCAGATCACCCATCCAGGCACAGCCATTAGCAGGATGAGCGTGGCGCTGAGGATCAGCAGGTAAGCGCCGATGTCGCCAAACACGACGCCAAGCCCGACCGTCGCCACAAACCAGCCCGCCGCGACAATGGCCAGCCAAGGCCGGCGCAGGATCGACCAGGCGACGAACCACGCCACCCCCTGAAACATGCACACCACGATGGGATGATAGAGCCAGAGTTCAAAATCCTCGGCGCGCTGCGCGCCATAGCCGAACACAAACGCCATCACCAGGTTCGCCAGACCAGCGCCCTGAAACACCGCGGCCAACGCGCGCGCCGCGGCGCCCGTGACCTTCGTCTTGCGATCCTTCCAGATGATCAGCGCCAACACGCCGCAAAACAACACCGTGGGCGCCCACACGATGGCCAGCGCCGGGACGCCGCCCGATGGTGCCAGTCCCTGCACCTGCAGCCAGTGCACGAAGCACTGTCCACCATAGAGCAGGCCCGCCCAAAAGAACGCCTCGCCGATCGTTGCCTGCATCGGTCCCGCGCCACTGACGAGACCACGCATGTACGCGAGATCGTCGCGCGCGCTTTGAAACTCCTCAGACGCCGTCATCATTCCCTCCAAAGCGACGGCGCTATGACTAGCCTATCTAGTTTGTTTTGTAAACTCGTTTATACAATCAATGCTAGTTCCTTTTCTGCGCCCAACTCTGACCTCTGCGCGCCAGGCAAGCATTGGAGCGCGATCAAGGTCTCGCGCAGCGCCGTGATGATGGGCGTGTGCGGCTCGGCCCCGAGAAAACGGACCAGTTTGAAATTGTCGAGCTTGAGATCGCGCCGCCACAGGTAGCGCATCTCCGCCATTTCGCGGAACAGCGGCACGACCGGCGCGAGCGCGAGCACCGCGAGCCAGGGAAAACCCCGGATCGGCAAGCGTGGAGCGCCAACCGCCTCGCGGACGCACTCGGCCATATCTACGCCGCGCTCGAAATAATGGCCGCCAAAGTGGAAGCGTTCAAAGCGCGCCAAGTCGGACTCGCGATCCAAGACGCGCGCGATCGTCTCGGCGAAGTCCGGCAGATACGCCCACGCATGTCCAACATCGCGCTTGCCTGGATAGACCACGCTCTTCAGCGGCGCGCCTGGCTTCACGACGCCCTGCGCGAACCACGAATTGCCCGCATGCGGCCCAAAGAAATCACCGGCACGCACGATCAGCACGCGCGCCTTGCTGTGCTCCAGCGCGCGCTCCATGGCGACACGGATTTTGCCCTTCTTCGTGCGCGGGTTCTGCGCATCGCCCTCGCGCACCACCGGCATCACATCCGGCCCATAATTATAGACCGTCCCTGGCAACACGATGCGCGCATGGTGCGCCTCCGCCGCCGCGATCGTATTCGCCAGCATCGCCGGTACGAGCTTTGGCCAATTCTTGTAGCCCGGCGGATTGACGGCGTGGACGATCACGGCGGCGCCCCGCGCCGCCGTCATCACGTCCTCGGCGCACATCGCATCGCCCTGCACCCAGACGGCGCCGTCCAGTCGCGGCGCCCGCGCGACATCCCGCACCATCGCCCGCACCCGCCAACCGTGCCGCAACAACGCCCGCGCGGTCTCAAAGCCAACACCGCCCGCTGCGCCAATCACCAAGGCCAGTTTTCCGTCGCTCATATTCGTCTCCTTTGCTGAGACGAAACTGGCGCATCAGCGGCTTAAACAAAATTGCGATAAACTCTGCCTTTGATATACGTAAATGCATGAACTCCGTTGAGCCGTCCTGGGACCTCTACCGCTCCTTCCTCGCCGTCCTCGACGAAGGCAGCCTTTCGAGCGCCGCGCGCACCCTGGCGCTGACCCAGCCCACGCTCGCGCGCCACATCGAAGAGCTCGAAGCCTCGCTCGGCGGCGGCCCGCTCTTTACCCGATCGCCGCGCGGGCTCTTGCCGACAGAGGCCGCTCACGCGCTGGCGCCGCACGCGCGCACGATGGCCTCCGCAGCCGCGGCCCTCATCCGCACCGCCTCGGGCGCCGGCGATGCGATCGAGGGCGCCGTGCGCCTCACGGCGAGCGATGTGGTCGGGGTTGAAGTGCTGCCGGCAATACTGCGCGATCTGCGCGCCAAGCATCCCAAGCTCTCGCTTGAAATTCTTACGTCGAACCAGCCCGCCGATCTGCTTCGTCGTGAAGCCGATATTGCCATTCGTATGGTGCAGCCAACGCAAAGCGCGCTCGTCGCCAAGCGCGTCGGCGATGTGATGCTCGGCATGCACGCGCATCGCGACTACATCAAACGCCACGGCGCGCCGAAGAGTCTGGACGACGTCGAAGGCCACGCACTGATTGGCTACGACCGCGAAACCATCGCCGTGCAAGCGCTACGCAAGTTCGGCCTCAAACTCACGCGTGAGCAATTCGCTTTTCGCACCGACAACGATCTCGCCCAGCTGAACCTCATTCGTAGCGGCGCCGGCATCGGCATCTGCCAAATCGGTCTCGCGAGACGCGACAAAAACCTGGTGCGCATCCTGCCGGACGATTTCAGCTTTCCGCTTGGCGCATGGATCACCATGCACGAAGACCTGCGCGGCAGCGCACGCATGCGCGCCGTGTTCGATCATCTGGTTGAAGCCATGAGCGCCTACGCGCGCGAGACTTAAGCCGCTGTCAGCACCACCGCGCCACGCTTGGTCGCCACCAGAGTATGCTCGAATTGCACCGTCGGGCGACCGGTGTCGGCACGCAGCGTCCAGTCGTCGTCGCCATCGACAGCCCATTCCGAGCCCAGTGACAAAAACGGCTCGATCGTGAACACCATGCCTTCGTGGATACGGCGGCGCTCGCTCGGATCATCCCAGGTCGCGATCGAGGTCGGCTCTTCGTGCAGGCCGCGGCCGACGCCGTGGCTGGCGAGATTGCGGATCAACGTGTAGCCGTTCTTGTCGGCGAAATGCTGCACAGCGCGGCCGATGTCGCCGAGCTTGGCGCCGGCGCGCACGCTGTTGACACCCGCCCACATCGCCCGCTTGCCGTCGCGCGCCAGCCGCTCGATGCGCGGCGTCCCTGGCGGCATGATGAAGCTTGAGCCCGTATCGGCGAAATAGCCCCCGAGTTCGGCGGACACATCGATGTTGACCAGATCGCCCGCCTTCAACACGCGCTCGCCCGGAATACCATGCGCGATGTCCGGGAACACGGAGATGCAGGTCGCGCCCGGAAAATTGTAGGTCAGCGCCGGCGCAGGCTGCGCGCCCTCTGCTTCCAGCAGCTTGCGGCCAATGTCGTCCAGTTCACGCGTGGTCATGCCGGGCTCGAGCGCCTTGCCCATGCTCTGCAGGGTCCGCGCGACGATGCCGCCGATCTTTTTCAGCGCTTCAAGGTCGTTGTCGTTATCGATCGTCATGGCTAGCTAGATAGCGCATCGCATCCAGCAATTCGAGGAGCCCCCATGAGCAATATCCAAGAGATTCCACTGAAGCGCATCGACGGCAGCGCCGACACGCTCGCCGCCCACAAGGGCAAAGTGCTGCTTGTGGTGAATGTCGCCTCCAAGTGCGGGCTCACGCCGCAATATGAGGGCCTCGAAAAGCTGTTCGAAGCCAAGCGCGCCCAAGGTCTCGAAGTTTTGGGCTTCCCAGCCAACAATTTCCTCGGGCAAGAGCCAGGCACCGATTCCGAGATCGCCGATTTCTGCTCAACGACCTACAATGTGCAATTCCCGATCTATTCGAAAATCTCCGTCGTCGGCGCCGACCAGCACCCCCTCTACGCCGCGCTCATCAAGGCGCAGCCGACGGCGATCGGCGAAGGTCCACATCGTGCACGCTTGGAAGGTTTCAAGATCGCCACCAATCCAGCGCCTGACGTGCTCTGGAATTTCGAGAAATTCGTGATCGGCCGCAACGGCGCCGTCGTCGCCCGCTTCGCGCCAGACGTGACCGCCGACGATCCGCGCCTCGTAAGCGTAATCGACGCGGAATTGGCGAAGAGCGCTTGAGCTTGCGGCCGCGCGGAACCGGGGCGCGCGCGGCCGCGCGCCTTGGCGACGCGGGCGAAAAGTTCCCCCGTCGCGGCCGGCCGTCTGCAACTTATTCGCCGCATGCATTGGAATGTACCCGCTCAGATGGTACGCTTATGCAAGGAATACGAATTTGGCCGCCAAGACTCGCTCATCCAAGATATCACCGCGTACCGCAGGAGAAATCGACCGCCACGTCGGTCTGCGCGTTCGCACCTTGCGCTTGGAGCGCGGCCTCAGTCAGGAGGACTTGGCCGAGGCCATCGGCGTCACCTTCCAGCAGATCCAGAAATACGAGAAAGGCGTCAATCGCGTCGCCGCCTCGACTCTCTTCGCCATCTGCAAGGTGCTCGATTCCGACGTGGCCAGCTTCCTGCCCAAGGTCGACGGCACCAACACATCTCCCAATGTGCTCGACGACCCTTCGCTGCTGAAGCTCGCACCGCTCATGGCCGAACTTGACGCCGATGGGCGCAAGCTCCTTGTCGATCTCGCCCGAACGCTGGTGCACCACCAGACTAGCGCGCGCAAACGCTAAACGAGACGACCGTCGCTTTCGTCCGCCAGCAAGCGCAGTGCATCCAATTCGACCAAATTGAGGTGGGTCACCATATCGGCGCGCGTCTGCTCATCCACGGCGTCCAGAAAACTGGTCGCATTCTGACACACCCGCAGCAAGCACAGCAGCGTCTCTAGGGCGTGCACATTCGCCGCCTGCGCCCGCGCCAACGCACCCTTGTTTTTCTTACCGCTCATTTGCGCCACACGTTCAGACATATGACTTCCCCCTTGCCAACGCCGAACTTCTCGTCGGCCGCTTCGCCGTAAGGCCGTGCGAGCGCGCGTACGCGATCGGGCTCCACAGGCTCAAAATGGGTCTCAACGCACGCCGCATCGGCGAGTTGGACATGCAGTCCGAGATTTTGCGCCGCGAGCGCAAGCGCCAGCCCCGCACGAGAGAACAGCCCGCCGGCGAGCACGATCGGCCGTCGTCCATTCAGGCGCGCCGCCTCCAAGATTTGCGGCTCATCGAAGGCCGAGACCGTGTCGATATCGAACACTGGTTCATGCACCAAGGGCTCGACACCGCCGAAAGCGCGCGCCCCAGATGCGGCGTCGCCTCGCGTGTAGACATGCAGAACGCGCCACCCCTCTTGTCGCGCGCGGCGCAGCAGCGCGGCGGCGCGCGCAAGCGCGGCCACGTTTTCCTGCGTCCCCGCACTGATATGATCGCGGCGGAGGTTCAGGCACAGCAGCATCGGGCGCGCGTCATCAAACATCGCGCTCATGACGCCTCAGCCAACAATGGCATGAAATGCGCGCCGCCAAGCTCCGCATCGCAGGCCAACACCAACTGCGGCGGCGCGTCGATCGAGATCGCCATCGGATGCTCGGGGAGCTCAGCCACCGCCTCGACGAACTCGCGTCCGCCAAGCACGTAGGTCGGGCGCCCCACGCGCGGCGCAAAACCGGCGGCGCGCGACCAGAACGGCAAAAGCGAGCCTTCGATGTGCCCCAGCACGCGGCGATATCCTTTGCGTCCGGCGAGCTCGGCGACCGCCCGCCAGAGCGCACGCGGCACGCGGCCAGATCTGTGCGCCGGCTTCACCGCGACGCGTTCAAGCTTTGCGAAATCCGCGTACCAGCGCACGCGGCAGGCGCCCACAGGCTCGCGTCCCATTCGCGCCACCAAATGCGTCGCACCGCTCAGATCGCCGCCGTCGAATTCGTCGGCGAAGGGCCAGTCTTGCTCGCCGACATAGATCATCGCGCGCACGGCGAACGCTTCGAGCCATTGATCGAGCGCGCGCACGATCTCGACGGAGAGCCGATCATTCTGCGCCATCACGCGGCCGCCTGCGACAAGCCAGGCAAGATCACGCCTTCGAACGGCGCGCCGCGCGCAGCGTAGTACGCAAGCGTCGGATCGTTCGGCACGGACGCAAACCCGAGGCTGCCGAAGATCAAGCGCGCACCGTCGTCGGTGGCTGCGCGCGTATAGCCCGAAAGCCCCCACAACAAGGTCTCACGAACCATCAGAGACGCTTTCACAACGCGACCCGCTGCGCGGTCGTTGCTCGCCACAAAGCCCCACGCATAACCGCCCGCCGGAATTTCGCGTGGGCGCCAGACGTAATCGAGATCAACGTTCACCGTGTCGAACCGGCCCGCGGCGAAGGCCTGCATGCCATCCGGCCTCAGCAGGAAAAACGCCGTCAGTCCGGTGACCTTTCCAGCTTCGCGGACAATGTGCACGCTGCAGCCGGTAATGTGCTGCACCGCCTGCAGCATCGCCGCCGAGACAATGGGGCCAGCGATCCGCTCCGCGGCGAGACGCTGCCCCTCTTCGATCTCGGAATCGCTGGCGAGAGTGACGCCGCAGAGCGCCGCCACCGCATTGATCATGCGCGGGTTCGCGCATTGGCCGGTGGGGTCGACGAATTTTGACAAGACGGCCATATCGATCATTGCGCGAGCCCCCTTCATCTCCGGTTTTCCACAGGCTAAGCTTTGCCCGGGTCTGATGGGTTTCGATGCGGCGAAGATTGGAACGGGGCGTTGCGTAAATCGAAGTACCGAGACGAGCGGCCAAGCGCGCGATTGGATTGGGACGCCATCCGCGTGTTTCTCGCCGTCGCGCTCACCGGCAGCGTCAACAAGGCGGCCGCTGAGCTGAAGCTGCAGCCGTCGAGCGTGAGCCGTCGCATCGACGAGCTTGAGCACCGGCTCGAGGCGAAGCTGTTCGACCGCCGGCGTACAGGCATGATCCTCACCGACGCCGGCGCGGACCTGTACGATCACGCCCAATCGATGCAGCGCCACGCCGACGACATCGAGCGCTCGGTGCGTGCGCGCGACCGCCGTGAGGAAGGCCTGGTCACGATCGCCGCGCCCGACGGCATCGGCTCGCTCTGGATCGCCCCCCGTGTCGGCGAATTCGTCGCGCGCAACCCACGCATACAATTATCGCTCGATTGCCGCATCGGCCCGACGCCGCCCGACGCCGATCGTCGCCCGGACGTGTCGATCGTTCTCGACAAGACCCACGCAGAGATCGGCGACGACGCCAGCGCGCTCGCGACTATGCATTACGTGTTCATGGCCTCGCCGCGTTATCTGGAGACTTACGGCACCCCGAAATCGATCGCCGCCGCCGCCGGCGATCACCGCGCACTCCGGCAAACGGGCCAAGTATCGCAGCGCGAGACCTGGGGCGCGCGCGCCAACGCGGTCGAAGCGCTCGCCTCCTTCGCCTTCGAAACCAATTCCAGCCAGGCGCTGGTGGCGAGTCTACAAGCCGGCGCCGGCATCGCCGTTGCGCCCACGTATTTGAAGACCATCGCGCCCGAACTGGTGGTCGTCGGCGCCGAACCCGCCGTGCCGATCAAACTCTGGCTCGTCATCCATCGCGAGTCGCGCCAAGCGGCGCGCGTCGCGCGCGTGGCGGAATGGCTGAAGGCGATGTTCGATCCGCGGCAAAATCCGTGGTTCCGCGACGAGTTCGTCGCCCCCGAGGAATTCGCCGCAGCGCTGGAAAAGCCAGAGAAAGCCATCCGCGCAAGGCGCTCGCGGCGCTGATCGCACGGCGCGCGGCTCTCGCTACGTAAGTCCGCCGTCACACGGCCTATCGCTGGTCGCAGTTGCGAGCGCGCCGGACCCCGGCCACACTCTCGGCAAGCAAACGGGAGGAAACGCCGATGGCGATTGAGACGCGCTTTACCAAGGCCTTCGGTGTGAAGCACCCGATCGTCCAGGGCGGCATGCAATGGGTCGGTTATGCCGAGATGGTGGCGCCCGTCGCCAATGCCGGCGCCTTGGGTTTCCTCACGGCGCTGACCCAGCCCACGCCAGAATTACTGGCCAAGGAAATCGCGCGCACGAAAGAGATGACCGACAAGCCTTTCGGCGTGAACCTCACCATCTTGCCGGCGATCAAGCCGCCCCCTTACGCGGAATATCGGCAAGCCATCATCGAAGGCGGCGTCAAGATCGTCGAGACCGCGGGCTACAAGCCGCAAGAACACGTCGATCATTTCAAGCAGCATGGCATCAAGGTGATCCATAAGTGCACGGCCGTGCGCCACGCGCTCTCGGCTGAACGCATGGGCGTCGACGCGATCTCGATCGACGGCTTCGAATGCGCCGGCCACCCCGGCGAGGACGACATCCCCGGCCTCATCCTCATTCCCGCCGCCGCCAACAAAGTGAAAATCCCGATGCTTGCGTCCGGCGGCTTCGCCGATGGGCGCGGCCTCGTCGCGGCGCTGGCCTTGGGCGCGGACGGCGTCAACATGGGCACCCGCTTTTGCGTGACACAAGAGGCGCCGATCCATGAAGCGTTCAAGCGCCGCATGGTCGAGAACGACGAGCGTCAAACACAACTCATCTTCCGCACGCTGCACAACACCGCCCGCGTGATGAAGAACGCCGTGAGCACTGAAGTTGCGGCGATCGAAGCGCGCGGCGGCGCGAAATTCGAGGATGTCCAACACCTCGTCGCGGGCGTGCGCGGACGCCAAGCCATGACCGAGGGCGATCCCGATGGCGGCATCTGGTCGGCCGGCCAAGTGCAAGGCCTGATCGACGACATCCCCACCGTGCAGGAGCTGGTCGACCGCATCATCGCCGACGCTGAATCGATCATAAAGACGCGGCTCGCCAACATGGTGGGTTGAGCCATGTTCGAGCAAATCCGCTACGAGCAGGCTGGCGCCGCCGCGATCGTCTCGCTGCATCGTCCCGAGGCGCATAACGCCTACACGGCCCAGATGGGTGCGGAGATCACGCGCGCGGTCGAACAGGCCAATGCCGACGACGCGGTGCGCGCCATCATTCTCACTGGCGCGGGCCGCCATTTCTGCGTCGGCGCCGATCTCTCCGCCGGCGCGCGCAGTTTCGACACCAGCGAAGGCGGCGCGGGCGCCAAGAATTTCGGCGACGGGCGTGGCGCGGGCGCAGGCTTCACCGGGGCTCTTTACAATTCCAACAAGCCGATCATCACCGCCTTCAACGGCGCCGCCGTCGGCGTCGGCCTCACCATGACGCTGCCAAGCGATTTCATGATCGCGGCGGACACCGCGAAGTTCGGCTTCGTCTTCACGCGTCGCGGACTCCCGCCCGAAGCCGGCAGCGCTTGGTTCTTGCCGCAACTGGTCGGCCTGCGGCGCGCGCTCGATTGGAGTCTCACAGGCCGCGTCTTTCCCGCGCGCGAAGCGCTTGAGGGCGGCCTCTTGAACGCCATTGTGCCGCCGCAAGATTTGATGGCCCGCGCCACCGCCCTGGTGGACGAAATCGCCGCCAATACCGCGCCCGTCTCCGTCGCGGTCGCACGCCGGCTGATGTGGCAGTTCGCGCCCCAAGCGCATCCGTTCGAGCTGCTGAAGCATGACGGGCGCCTCGCCATGGAACTCGGGTCCGGCGACGACGTCAAAGAAGGCGTCGCCGCTTTCCTTGAGAAGCGCGCGCCCAGCTTCCCGGGCCGCGTCAGCCACGACCTCCCCGCCTCATTGCCCCGCATATTCGAAGGCGCCTGAACACGCGCGGTCGGACTGGGCCGGCTCACACGTCAAAGGAGGGTCCCATGCACAACGACACCGATTTCACGAGGCGGAATGTCCTGATCGTTGGCGGTTCGAGCGGCATCGGCAACGGAATCGCGCACGGCTTTCGCGACCGCGGCGCCAATGTCCACGTCTGGGGTACGCGTGCGCAGGCGAGCGATTATCAGGCCGATGAAGGCTCCGACTTGGCAGGCCTCGGCTATTCCTGCGTCGACGTCAGCGATCCGGACGCGATCGAAGCGGCGCCGCATCCGTTCGAGACGCTGGACGTGCTCGTGCAGTGCCAAGGCACGGTGATCTATCGCCGCGGCGAATTCGAACGCGAAGGCTGGGAGAAGGTCGTCGCGGTAAACCTCAACAGTCTCATGCATTGCGCGCGTAAGTTTAAGTCGAACCTAGCGGCGGCGCGCGGCGCGATGATCATCGTCAGTTCGATCTCTGGCCTCAAAGCCAATATCGGCAACCCGGCCTACGCCGCCTCAAAGGCCGGCGCCATCAGCTTGACCAAGACACTGGGCCAAGCCTGGGCGGGAGACGGCATTCGCGTCAACGGCCTCGCGCCGGGCTTGGTCGACACCAAACTCACCAAGGTCACCACGCAGAACGCACAACGACGCCAAGACGCCATCGCGCGCATCCCCGCCGGTCGATTGGGTGTGCCCGCGGACATGGCCGGCGCAGCCATCTTCCTCGCATCCCCGCTCGCGGCTTACGTCAACGGCCATACGCTTGTGGTCGATGGCGGCTTGTCGCTCTGAACGAAAGGCGGCCAACATGAAAGCCCTTCGCTATTTCGGCGCCGGCGACATTCGCTGCGAAAGCATGGATGATCCCACGATCGCCGACGAGCGCGACGCCATCGTCAAAGTCAGTCTTTGCGCCATCTGCGGCAGCGATCTGCATATCTATCACGGCCACGGATTCAGCGACGACATCGGCTTCTGCGTCGGCCACGAAGCCGTGGGCGAGGTGATGGAGACCGGCCGCGGCGTGCGCGGCCTGAAGCCTGGCGATCGGGTGATGATCTCCGCGGCGGTGGGCTGCGGCGCCTGCCCGTCATGCCTAGCGGGCGACGTGATGTTGTGCGCGACGCAAAGCAGCTCTTGTTACGGCCTAAGTCACAAGCTGCAGGGCAGCCAGGCGCAAGCGGTGCGGGTGCCCGCGGCGGACATCAATGCGCGCCTGTTGCCGGAGGGTTTGAGCGAGGAGCAAGGCCTGCTGCTCACCGACGGCCTGCCCACGGCCTGGATGGCGCTGAAGAATGCCGACATTCGCCCAGGCGCCGTGGTCGCCGTGGTGGGGCTGGGCCCCATCGGCCTGATGGCGGTGGAAGGCGCTTTTCTGCTCGGCGCATCGAAAGTGTTCGCGATCGATTTGGTGGCGTCGCGTCGGCAGACGGCCGAAGCCCTCGGCGCTATCGCGCTCGACGCCGCCGACGCGACGGACCTAATCCGGGAGCAAACCCATGGCCGTATGTGCAACGCCGTGGTTGAGGCGGTCGGCGCCGATGCAAGCATCGAGCTGGCGATCCGCCTCGCGGGGTTGCGCGGCGTCGTTTCGTGCCTGGGCGTCAGCCAAACGCGACGCTTCCCCTTCCCGATGGCGCGCGCGTTCAATTACGGCCTCACCTTTCGAAGCTCCACCTGCTCGGTGCCCCTGTACTGGCCGGAACTGATCCCGCTTGTGCAAACGGGCCGGCTGCACCCCGAGCGCTTTATCAGCCATCGTCTCACGCTGGCCGAAGGCGCTGACGCGTACCGCCTGCTCGACAGCCGCGCCGATGGCGTCCTTAAAGTGGTGATGACCCCCTGACGCGCGCCGGTTCGCCGTCCAGTCCGCGCGGCGAAAAAAATCCGCAGGGCGATTGTAGAGGTGCAGCGCACGCGTTCGTCGTCCCGGTGAGGCGCTCAGCCCAAGCAGGAGATCAGCAATGCGCGTGATGGTGTTTTCAAAGGCGAACGAGGCGCAGCCCATGGCGCCGACGCCGGAGATGGTGGAAGCGTTCGCGGCGATGGATGGGTTCATTGAGGAGTTGACGAGGGCGGGCGTGTTCGTCGCGGCGGCGGGGTTGAAGCCGACGGCGCAGTCCAAGCGCGTGATGTTGGACGGGCGCGGCGGCGCGGCGATCATCGACGGACCGTTCACCGAGACCAAGGAAGTCGTCGTTGGCTTCTCGATCTGGGAGGTCAAGGACATGGACGAAGCGCTCGCCTGGGCCAAACGCATCCCCACCGCGATGGCCGGTGAGATCGAGATCCGTCCGTTCATGGAAGCGGCGGATTTGGAAGGCTTCGTCACGCCAGAAGACATGGCCGCGCCGCGTGATGGGGAGCGTGGGAAGCTTGGGGTGGCTTGAGGGCGTCAGCTATTCGCCGAAATGCGTCATTCAGTTAGTTCGATCCACTTGCGTCTGAAGATCGCTCTCGCGTCCTTTTCCAGCCGCGGCCAACTCTCCAGCAGCCAAGTTCGTCCCTCCTCCGTGAGAGGAACGTAGGGGCGGTCCTTTCGCGCCAAGGCAACGCCCTGCGCGATGACGTCTTCCTCGCGCTCAAGCCCCCCTTGAATCATCACATCGATTGGATCGCCGACCAGATCAAGCGCCAGATGAGGCCGCAGGGCGCACGTGGCCGAGATTATCGCGAACGACATCTCTACCCAGCTCCAACAATTCGTTCCCCAGTGGGCCGCGCGAGCCTGGGTAATGAGCTCTTCATCCGACACCGAAGTCCCATCCGCTCTCGCGCGCGCAAGCACTTCGCCGAATATCACCAATTGTCGGGGTTCGGTCCATATCGCCATCTTGCAGATTCTACCCACGAGTGGCGGACGTGCTCAATCCTAGACACTCGCAATGTTGTAAGCATGAAGGCCGACCTCGCCGAGATCAGACACCGATATTCGCTGGGGTCCGCGAGAGTCCACGGTGCGAACTAAGGAGAAACAAGCCCGCCAATAGGTCGAGCGAAAGTTGGGCGACGTACCAATTCGAGAGAAGTGCATATGAATGGTCAAACGAAAACTCAGGCGTTCTGTCGACTCCCGGTGCGCTAAGGGAGTCAAGTGCCGGATAAGCAATGACGAAGAAGCAGATAATCTCAAGAATAAGTGCGCTCAGCGCCATCGCAGCCCACCTTCTCGCGAAGAGGTTCTTTTCCCTTTGAACCAGCAAACGAATTCCGGCCAAAGCGGCGAACAGCAAGCCGGCACAAAGGTTTGGGATGGCTAGGGGGTCGGGAGGAATTGCATAGAAATTTGAATGCGGAGGCTTGAATATGTAATGAGACGCCAACAGCACATTGGCGAGGACAACTCCGGCGTCAAAGAGTGCGTTGAAGTTGCGCATGCTCATCGTCAGCCTCCTGCTCAGTACCTGCTCCCGGAGGGAGGCTCACATTAGGCCGTCAACGCGTGCAACGCGAACGTCCGTTTCGGGTGGCGGTCTCAACGGGTCGATGCAACACACTCGCTAAATCGCTCGGCTGGAGTTGCGAAGTCCAGCGTTTTTCGTGGCCGCTCGTTCAGGCGTCGCGCGATCCTGTTCAGCTCGGCTTGGGAGTGCGGCGCCAGATCAGT